>WTAK01000335.1 GCA_013139625.1 Candidatus Delongbacteria bacterium
AAATTCAATGAACGGATATACATCCTCATTCCATCCTTATTTGTAATATCGAAAAATTCCACATCAACGAAACCACTGACCATATAAGATAGATCTTTAAGCGAATTGTTTACATAAGCTCCTAAAATAGGATATTCTAACTCCGGTTTGAATATTTCTATCAACTCTTGCAGAGTAATACCAAAAACTACATTTTTAGCCGTGGAAGTATTTATGCAATTAACTTTAATTTTCTTCATTATTTTTGCCGTTATTTCAATTTATAAACAAGATCCATTTGAAAAGCACTCTTACCTAAAGATTCCACTGACAATATCTTACTGTCATGATACGAAAAGTTCATATCGAAAGTATCCATTTTAAATCCTACGAATACTCCAACAGTATGTCTGAATTCATCTCCAATATCGGGCATATTCGAAGTGAATGATGATGGTAACAACTCATAACTGACTGATGCTGTCATATTTTTATTAAAATGTTTTCCAAAAATTATTTCATGCTCTAAGACCCATGGATAATTTAATTGCGATCCATCAGTTTCATCGTAGAAAATTTCATAAGTACGATACATTGCAGAATAAACACAGTACCAAAGCTTACTCTTGTAATTAAGCCCCATATTCGCTTCATAGCCATTAAAATATCTAAATTTGTTATCCACAGTACCATCGATATCAAATTCTAAAAATGGTTCTGCTGTAGCACCGAAGAACATTGATGATCTTTCATTTACTTTAACATTGATCAGAAAACGGGCAGCGAATCCACCTTTACTATAGTCGGCTTCAGCGACACCTTCTTTTTCATGATAAGATGACATTAAATAATCCACCGAAGTAATAAATTGATGTTTGCCGAGATAAGATATCCAGCCGGCAGAAAGAACATCTCTCTTTTTTGTAATTTCTCTACTTAAACCATAGTCGAGAACCTGCTTATAAGGAGTATGAAAAGATATGAATGGCATCAGATTTGGCTTATAGTTATAAATTATACTGAAATGTTTTGCAAAATCTATATTTTCCATTCGTGATATTTCAGTGGGTAAGATCGAACCATACTCATCACCACCTTGAAGAACGAATAAAGATGTGGATATCAATAATTTATTCTTTAGATCAATATTATCTATATCTATCGGTAGGAAATCAAAAATATTCTGCCCCGTTGATGCAGATAATGCAGAAGCTGGTTCATTGCTTAAATTCTCGTGATAATAATAGTATTCTCCTACTCCCGCATTCAATCTTATTGTTAAAATTATGATTACTAATACTAAATTTAATCTCAATTTAATCTCCAACTATTACTTTTTATCTTCATTTATGTTGTAGAAACGAGTAGTTGGATATGCAAGGTCAATATCCTTATTTTTCGCAAATTGTTTAAGTATATTCTCCCATATCTCGTTTTCACTGCCTCTTCTGATCCTAGGATTACAGAGATATCTTAAAGTCAGCACTACTCCACTTTCCTTAACGGATGTATATACAATTGGTGTTAAATTTTTATAATTGATCATAAACTTTTTACTGGCTTTCTTTATTTTTCTTTTAGCAATTTCCTCATCACCTAAAGCATGCTCCTTACCTATATCTTCAATAATCTTTTTTGCTTTTTCCCATTTACTCTCGAAAGTGATCATAACAGCTATTTCATTCCAGATAAAATCAAAACCTTGGGTATAATTTGCCATTGGCTTTGTATAAACATAACCGTTAGGAATATGGATCATTCTTCCAGTACTTTGATCAGCATCAACACAATTGCCTATTTCTATCATAGTAAATTGAAATATCCGTATATCAATTACGTCCCCTCTCTGACCATCGATCTCAATCCTATCTCCGATCTCAAAAGGTCTTCTCCAAAGAATAAATACCCAACCAGCGAAATTTGAGATTATATCCTTTAACGCAATTGCTATACCTGCTGATAGTAGTCCAAAATAAGTTGTAAGGTATTCAAAGTTCGTCAGCCATATTTTTCCTAGTATAAAAAGTAACAGAATTACTTTCAAATAGGATATTGTTTTTCCCCACATAAAGATCGATTTTCTATCCCTTACTTTTCTACGAACTAACCTCATCGCAACGTAATTCAAGAAAGAAACTACAACTATCGCCACAATTGTCTTAAAAATATTGAATTGGATATCTGCAGATACTCCAAGATTGTTTTCAATAAAGAGAATAATTTCATCAAACATATGCTTATCCTTTATAGTTGGTAATTTTAATTATTTAAATTTAAGTAAAAAATCCACTTTTCAAAGGAAATAATATTTTAAAACAATAAAAACAAAAAACAAAAAATTTTATGTTTGATTTTTTAGATAAAATTGTTATAATGTAACCTTAAGGACTGTTAAATAAGAGAAAATTATATGCTATCAGATAAAACATATCAATATCTAAGGGAAAGTAAGCTATTTTTAGGCGTTAGTGATGATATGCTGCAAGAATTAGAGGAATCATTATTTGAGATCAAAATATACGAAAAAGATGACCTGATAATTGAGCAAAATGCTGAACCTGATGGTATCTACCTTATTGTAAAAGGTTCTCTCGTGATCAAAAAGATAACGACTAAAGAAAGTGCTGGCAAAGAAGCTAAAGAGATTGTTTTAAATGTTTGCAATAAAAATGAATTTGTTGGTGAATTAGCCTTAGTTAGTAACAAGAAAAGATCAGCTAATGTTTATTGT
>WTAK01000293.1 GCA_013139625.1 Candidatus Delongbacteria bacterium
GGGTCAGAAAAACCTCGTCACCATTTACCGGGGAACGGAAACTAACCCCTTCTTCAGATATCTTGCGCATCTTGCCTAAGGACCAGACCTGAAAACCACCTGAATCGGTAAGAATGGGTTTTTCCCAGTGGATAAATCGGTGCAGCCCATTATGCGCGCGAATAATATCCATTCCTGGTCGCAGCATGAGGTGAAAGGTATTACCAAGAATAATCTCAGCTCCATCTGCCATTAGCTCTTCAGGCGTCATGCTTTTTACAGTGCCATAGGTGCCAACTGGCATAAAAGCGGGAGTCTCAACCGTGCCACGTGCAAACACCAGCCTGCCTGCACGCGCCCTGTTGTCAATCTGATGAATATCAAATTTCACTACTGCGGTCCTCGGGAAGAATGATCATTGCATCACCATAACTGAAAAATCTGTATTTTTCATCTATAGCTTTTTTATATGCTTTTTTTATCATGTTAATAGAGCTGAATGCTGAAACCAATAACATCAATGATGACTTCGGTAAATGGAAATTTGTTATTAATTTATCCACCACTTTGAATTTATAACCGGGGTAAATAAATATATCAGTTTCTCCACTATGAGCTTGGATTATTCCATTTTCATCAGCAACAGATTCAATAGCTCTTACGGACGTTGTACCAAGTGCTATTACCTTGCTATTATCAGCTTTTGCTTTATTTATCATATCAGCAGCTTCTTTTGAAACTTCATAATACTCTTCATGCATCTTATGATCTTTTACATTCTCAACTTTAATAGGTTTGAAAGTACCAATTCCAACATGAAGAACTATCTTTGCTATTTTAACGCCTTTATTTTCTATGTCTTCCAGTAACTCATCAGTAAAATGTAATCCTGCTGTAGGAGCTGCAACTGCACCGGGCTTAGATGCAAATACCGTTTGATACCTATCTTTATCGTTACTGTTGACTTCTCTTTCTATATACGGAGGCAAAGGCATATTTCCATTCTCATGAATATAATCCAGTAGATCACCATCACATTTGAACTCAGCAATCCTAGTTCCGGTTGCAGTTACACTTTTTAATGTACATGTTGCATTTTTAGGCAATTCTAATTCCATGCCTAATTTTGCTTTCCTTCCAGGTTTCACCATTACTTCCCAAGTGTTTTCAGAGATTTCTTTTAGCAAGAATATTTCTATCTCTGCACCTGTATCTTTTCTCTTAGCATAAAATCTTGCAGGAATAACTTTAGTTTCATTTATAACAAGCACATCACCTTTATCTAGATAATTTATTATTTCTTTAAAATTCTTCAAACAAATGTCGCTTGTTTCTCTGTTTACAACAAGTAATCTTGAGCTATCTCTTGTTTTACTCGGTTCTTGTGCAATAAGCTCTTTCGGTAGCTCATAATCGTAATCTGAAAGTTCTAACATATAATACTAAAGTCCTAAACCTGTTTTCTTTATCTTATACCCATAATGCTTATAAGCCCGTTCTGTGACAATTCTTCCTCGTTGTGTTCTCTGTATGAATCCTTCCTGGATCAAATATGGCTCATACACTTCTTCGATAGTATCACTTTCTTCACCAACTGCAACTGCAATATTTTTGATCCCAACAGGACCACCACTGAATTTTTCTATCATAGTAGCAATAATATCTCTATCCATATCATCAAGACCCAGTTCATCAATATCTAATGAAGTTAGTCCTTTCATAGCAATTTCTTTGGTTATGATACCTTTATGTTTAACTAGAGCATAGTCTCTTACCCTTCTTAATATCCTATTAGCGATTCTTGGCGTTCCTCTAGATCGCTTAGCCATTTCCATTATACCGTCTTCATCTACTTCAATATCAAGTAATTTAGCACTTCTTTTGATGATCTGATAGATTTCTTCAGCATTGTAATATGTCATTCTGCAGGTAATACCGAATCTAGCTCTTAGGGGAGATGTCAGATTACCTGCTTTTGTCGTAGCACCTATTAGAGTGAATTTCGGTAATTTCAATTGTACACTATTTGCTGCCGGTCCACTGCTAAGCATTATATCAATTGAATAATCTTCCATTGCCGGATATAGGTATTCTTCAATAATTGGAGCTAATCTATGAATTTCATCAATGAACAATACGTCATGCTCATTTAGATTAGTAAGTAATCCTGCAAGGTCAGCAGCCTTTTCCAGTACCGGACCGGAAGTTACTTTTATATCAACCCCTAATTCATTAGCTATCAAATAAGCCAAAGTAGTTTTTCCTAATCCCGGAGGTCCATGTAAAATAACATGATCTAAACTATCGTTTCTAATTTTTGCAGATTGAATAAATATCTTAAGATTTTCTTTCATCTTATTTTGACCAACAAAATCTTTGAATTCTATGGGTCTAAGAGATTGTTCTATCTTTATATCTTCACTTAATTCTGAACCTGTTAATATGGTCTCTCTCAATTTTCCCTCTATACTTACACAAGATATTTTGCTGAAGCAATTAGCTTTATAACAAGTATTTAAAATTATAGTAATTTACCTTTAAATGCAAGGATATTATAAATTTATTATAATTCATTTTTAGAAATAAAAAAAGCGAGTAAACTCGCCAGACAATTCAACAAATTAAAGCTATCTAAACATAGCTTTAATACTACCCCATGTCGCAGGAATCATGCCGGCACTGATCGTTACACTTATTACTTCAGAGGTTACCTTAGTTCCGTCATAATCCTCAACAACTATTCTATAGTAAAGAGTAGTATTTTTTGAGTAAATATTTGAATCAATTATCGCATATGAAGAATTACTTCCTTTCGGTGTTTCTGTCGTAAAAGATTCAAACGTAACATTATTTGAAGATTTTTCTATAATAAACTCTTTGATGTTCGTTTCAGTAGTCGTTTGCCACTGTATTTTCACCAAGCTACCATCAGCAACACCAGATAAATTCACAACTGATGTTGATCCAAATGTCAAGCTAATTACAAACAAAAGTATAACGAATACTCTCTTCATTATATATAGAACTCCTCATGTATATTCGTTTCAATATAACTTTTTTTACTCATCCTGTCAAGTTTATTAATCATATAAAATAATGACCCGTGATACTTTTGAATAAATTAAAACAGGCTAATACCAATAAACTTTTTGTATTCATATACGGATAAAATATAATCTATTTCACTGTTTATCATATCTTGTTTATTGCTGATGTAATCTATTTGATTCTGAATAAAATCCTTAGAAGTGATCAAACCATTCTCAAATCTTTTCTGAGATATATTGTATATCTTTTCCGAAAGATCAAAACTTTTCTTCGTGATCTCTAAGTTTTCATAATTCAATTCTAAATTTCTGACCTTTGATCTAAATAAATTTTCTAATTCAATCTGTGTATCTTTTAATTTTTCTTTTGAGATCTTCAAATTCAATTTAGCAATATCCAATGAATTTATTAGATCATTTCCATCAAATAGCGGGATACTTAATCCCAGTGAGAATACTGTCTTTGAGTTATCATTATCAAAATTAAGATCATAAGCATTATTGCTTCCATCCATGAAATAACTCATACTAACCTGACCTTTTATCGACTTAGTTCTATAAACATCACTTAAAGCATCTTCTTTATCTAGTATTTCATTTCTCGAGTTTAGAAATGCTGGATTGTTTTTATACATTTTATCAATATCATCATCAAAATCTATTTCATGCTTAATAACTTCTTTGTTATCGTATTTCAACCTTATATCATAATCATTGGGATATTTGATAAATCTATTGAATTCTTCCTTAAAATATGATAGGGTATTTTTACTTCGTTTCAAGGATAGTTCCTTCTTTTGCAGATAAAGCTCCAAGTCTAACATTTCCACTTCAGGAATTATACCTGCTTTAAATTTAGACACTCCTTCATTATAATGTTTTAGGCTTAGATCGTATCCTTTCATTTCAATTTCTTGTTCACTAATAACTCTGTAGAGATCATAGTATTTTCGAACAAGTAAATACTGATAATCTATGATTGCGGATTCTAACTCCAACTGCTTTATTTCTAAACTTCGTTTAATAGATGAATATTCTTTATTAAACTTCATTTTATAATGCAATTCTGTTGAAAGTCCCAGATTCAAGTATTTGTAAGAAGTTGATGATTCTTCTAAAACTTCTGACCCATATAGCCCGGCGGTAAGAACAGAGTTGTAAAATAGATTCTGAGTGATACTTACACCCGCAGTAATACTTTTTGTGGTATATGATGAATCTGTTAATGCATGATAATTTGTAATCTCGGGCAAGGTAGAGCTCATCATGATTTTGGGGAAATAATGATAAAATTTCTCATCTTCAGATCTTTCTAGATATAATTTTTGCTGCTGTAATATTTGATAATCAATACTATTATTTGCTAAAGAAATCACATCTTCTAATGACAAAGCCTTTTCAGGTATTTCAGCTTTACAAAGAAATGCTATTAAAATGAATATTATTGATGTATTTATTTTCATAGTTGTGTCACATTTATAATACTTTAAACAAAAACAGCGGACATAATTGATCCGCTGCTTCATAGTTTCTTAGTTAAGTAAGATATTATTTCCCAATTATTAAGAGATTCTTATTTACCAAACTTTCCTGATCAAGAAATTCGATCCTACATATCTTATCACTCTTAACTATCTTAATATCACCTGCGGCAATAAGACTTTTTGGGAAAACATATACTTGGGTAAAAGTAGATAATCCAAATTGTCTCGGTTTAATAACTAAGTTATCTGTAACCAAAAAGTTAACTTTAGAAGAATAATCAATACCTATTGATCTACCTATCTTTACTCCGTCCCATTCATCATCAATAATAATACCTTTTCTTGTGGCATATTCAAAATTATATAGTTTATAGTTGACTGTTTTTACTTCTACTACTTGTTCTTTTTTTGCCACTTCTTCTTGCAGTCTTCTATTTTCTTCATTTAAGCGTTCAATACGCAACTGCTCTTCACTTACCTTACTCTCATCTACAGAACCTTGCCTTTTTTCAGCCTCAAGCATTTCAATTTTTTCAGTTAGCTTTTGCTTTTCCGTTAACAATGCATTGATCCTTGCTTTGAAAGCTCTTTTAGCTAATTTTTTTATATCATTAGGTGTCTTATCTGCTTCACCCTTGGTAATAAACGACCCATAGAACCCATTCTCATAGAAGTTCCATACATAGAGTCCTTCGTAAGCATAAGGGAAGATATTAACATTCTCTATTATATTCAGTGCTTCATGCTGTGACAAACCTTTGTTCGTTATCAAATAACTTAAGGCAATTTCTTCATGACCTATTTCATCTGTCATAACTTCCGGTGATTCTAAGCCTTTATATTTGGATTGAATATCTTTCTGAAGTGCCTTCAATTCTCTGTCAGTTTGCATGATCGTATTTATCTTTGACTTGATACCCTTATCACTTTCAGTCTCTGCTTTCAATGATAATAATTCCAACTGTTTCTCTGATAATATATTACCTTCTGAGTCTTCGAGCTTGAGGTCTTTATATTCCTCATTTGATTTTAATTCTAAGACAATATTCTCTATCTCTTGTCTCTTTTTACTCATTCTAACGCTGAGTTTTTCAAATTCCGCTCTTAAAGATTTATACTGCTTAAATTTATCTTCAGGACCAGGTATCAAACTATATAAAAATATTACCAATGAGGTTAGTAGTATTGTTGAGATCACAACATAAATTGCAACAACTTTCTTATCAACTTTTCTGACATAATCACCCTCTAAAGAACTTTCTCCCTCAAACTGATAACCAGTAGTTGCTCCATCTTGAACTTTTTTATAAACCTGCTGTTCTTCATCATCTAAGATACGCTTTCTAAAAGCTCCATAGATACTAGGCCCTTCACTGCCTTCTCTATTGTTTAGAACATCTTTGTATTCGTTCTTCGAATTCTTTTTATCTTCAGACATAATTTTACCAGTTAAAATTTCTTATATATACTGTTTATTTATACAGGCTCTTTTCATAAATATAGTGTTCAACTTTTGAATTAACAAGGTATTTAATACTTAATTTTTCACCTATTCGATCCCTTATCATTGATGATGATATTTCAATATTCGGTGTTTTTGCTAGATAATCTTCTTTATCTACTTTAATATCATTTCTCGATGCTATTACTAACTTTACTTTATTCTTGATCATCTCCGGCTCTTTCCACGTTAAAATGTTTTTGTATGAATCAGCTCCTATAATAAAAAACAATTCACTTTCAGAGTATTTCTTTTTCATATAATCTATAGTCTCAATGCTATAAACAGACCTACTCTGACTTATTTCAAAATCTGATATTTCAAATCCTTTATTATCCTCAATTGCCAATTCAACCATTTTATATCTGATCTGAGGAGATGTAAATCTACTTATATCTTTATGTGGTGACTTATAAGCAGGAACGAATATTATTGTATCTAAGTCTAATTCTTCTTTTATAATGTTACAAATTATCAAATGTCCGGTATGAATAGGATCGAAAGAACCTCCGAATATTCCAATTTTTTTTTGCATTATTTTTTTATTGCTTCATCGTATTTCTTTTGATAAACTTGGAAATTATACTCATCTTTCATCAATTCTGATGCCTCAGCCATAAATTTCAATGATAGTGCATAATAACTTGTATCATAAAAATTATTGATTACTTCTAAAAAATAAAACTTTGCAGCTCTTGGCTGATCCATTTTCATATACAATTTGCCTGATTCAAACTCTTTTCTCGCAAGTTTCTCTCTCATTTCACTAATAAATCCATTCGATTTATCTGCAAACTGTCCTACAGGATAAAGATCGAGATAGAACTGAAATTTAGAGATAGCATTATATGTTTCCTTTTGGTCTAATGAATATATTGGCGAAAGTTTGTAATAGCTCATTGCCGAATTGAAGTAAGATTCCTCTGCTAATTTTGATTCAGGGAAACTTTCAGTCAGCTTATTGAATTCATAAGATGATGAGTAATATTCTTCCAATCTAAAATGAGTATCTGCTAAAAGGTACTGTACCGAATCAATTCCTATCTGACCACCATAATTTAGAATTAATACATTAAAGTCTTCTAACGCTTGTAAATAATTTCCATTGTCATGTTTCTTCTTAGCAATTGAAAAACTTTTCTCAAATCCTATATCCTGAATCTTAAGTTCATTTGTACATGATGATAAAACAATTGCAAATATAATCACCACTACATATATATAAATTGATTTCGTTTTCATACTTTATCTTCTTCTCCTTGTAGATCCTGTTTTCCCGGTTGGTGTAGTTGTATTATTATCAAAATAATCTTCTTCTTCATCAGAATATTCATCATCGTCAGAGTACTCATCATCAGAGTATTCGTCTTCATCAGCATACTCATCTTCATCAGAATATTCATCTTCCTTTTCTTCTTCTTTCTTAGCAAGTTCTTCAGCTTCTTTCTTTTTCTTAGCTGCTAGATCTGCTGCCTCTTTATCTTTTCTAGCTTGTTCTTCTTCGGCTTTTTTATCGGCTAAATCTTTTTCTTTCTTAGCAAGCTCTTCAGCTTCTTTCTTTTTCTTAGTTGCCAGATCTGCATCTTCTTTGTCTTTTGCCGCCTGCTCTTCTTCGGCTTTATTCTTTGCTAAAGCATCATCCTCTTCTTTCTTCTGCTGAGCAAATGCATCATCTTTCTTAGCTTTAGTCTTAGCTGTTTTAAGATTTTCTATTTCCTTTATCAAAGCAAGTTTTTCATCATTCTTTGACTTTTTACTCTTTCTATCGGCCTCTAAATTAGTATTCTTTTCAGCAACTAGAGTAGTAAATGTTTCTAACTTATCACTTGCTTTCTCAAGTTTAACTTTAAATTCATCCAATTGAGTTTGAAGAGCTACGATCTTAGCATCCTTATCTTTGGATAATGAAGTTAATTTATCCTTTTTAAATTTATCAATAGAGCTTAATAATCCTGTTTTTTCTTTTTCCTTTGATGATAAAGTTTCTGTACTTGATGTTAAGTTTGTTTTCTCTTTACCTAACTCAGACTCTAATGTTTTAATCTCACCAGCTATATTTTTTGATTTAGTTTTTAATTCATCTAACTGAGAAGTAAAACTAGCAAGCATTCCTTCTGATTCCAGTGTTTTTGCTTTTTCTATTTTCAAGTTATCAATGGCACCTAAGAATTTAGCTTTTTCTGTATTTTTAGTAGCTAGATCTTTTTCAAGATTTGATTTGATCAGATCTTCACTTTCAATTTCCTTATTCAGCCCTGATATTGAATTTTTAATCTTAGCTATTTCATCCTTCGCTGTTTTTATTTTATCGTCATAAGTAGTTAGTTCCTGTCCTTTTTTTGCTTGGTCAGACGATTTACCCTTATATTCAACGATCAATGCAGATAAATCCTTTTTCTCTTTTTCTAAAGAAATTACTTGTGCCTGTAATTTTGTAATATTCTCATTTTCTATTTCAACAATGTTTTCTTCTTCAGAAATATTTGTTTCTATCTCTGCTTTCTGAGTAATAAGCTTACTTATCTCTTCTTCACCCTCAAGACTTGCTGATTGCTTTGTTCTAAAATCATTTCTCAATGCAATTTCCGAATCTTTAGATTTTGTGAGAGATTCTTTTTCATCAGTTAAACTTGCAAACTTAGCATTGTCTTTATCAAGTACACTTTGCTCTGCGGCAATATCTTTTTCAATTTTTTCTATATCAGTATTCAGCTTAGTAATTTTTGTCTGAATTTCATCAGTTTGTGCTTCTATTGCACTATCAGATGAAGATGCATATTCTCTTGATTCATCTTCAGATAAAGTTATCTTTAATTCTGACGCACTCACAATATCAATTGGTTGCCCATCCTTATCTTCATAAGAGACAAAAAGTAAAGTATTACCCATTAGTATCGGGGAATCTACCATGTTACTAAATTCAAGATTTGTTGCATATTTTTTTTCCACATCTTTCCACTTTTGTATATCTACATGAGTGATAACATTATTAGGATCATATCTTGTAGCAAGAATGTTGGTCTCATTTATAAATGCAATATTATTTTTCTTACCTGTAACATCTTTCAGCAAAATATCAGTTTTAGGATTAGATTGAACAAATGCCTTAACTGATTTCCCATCTTTTGTGATCTTAGCAAACTTAAGATTTAATAAATTAAACTTATCATCAATAAAACTCTGCTCAGTCATTAACAGAGATAATGCCTTATAGTAGTATAAGTACTGACCTGAAGGACTCCATTGAAATGGATGATCCTCATAACCATCCATTCGTTCAACAACAGTTATTTTACTTGTTTTAGCATTGATAACATTTATTGAGTAATCCGCGTAATATTCCTCTCCTTTTTTCTTTCTATTTTTATATGAAATATACGCAACCAGATCAGGATCGGTTGGAGAACATACCGGATTGATTTGATTGAATTTCTTATCTATAAGTACTTCAAATTCAATGTCTTTAAATTTATTCGATTCATGGCTTAAAACATTTTCTATGTAAGTAATATTAAATGTCTTATTATACCTCGCCTTTTTATCTTTTTTTCTGATCCTTCTAGCAAAAAATATTTTATCCCCAGTTGAATTAAAACATGGTGATTCATAGTAGGATCCAATGCCTTTCTTCTCCCTTATATCAAGCATAAATCCTTTGACCGAAAAACTATTGATCAGTTGAGGAACAAGGATCTTACATAAGAATAACTGAGGCCTTTTTGAATGACCATTACCATAAAATATAAACCAAGGTTCAGTAGGGTGCCAACTTAAACCTCTATCTTTCAAATAATATCTTTTTTTACTTGTTTTTCCTTTTGAGTATTTTGCCGATTCAATTTGAAAAGTTTTTTCTGTTTCTATGTTATATAAAAATAGTTTAATTACTTTATTATCATCTGTAATTTCAAAACTAATTAAATTTTCATTAAAAGGTGCTACTTGCAGGTTTTTTATTTCCCAATAATCAATTTTTTCATGATTACTCGCAATTATCTCCCTGACTTCATTTAGTTCTATCTCGGTAGAGAGTAGACTACTGCATAGTATGGTGATTAAATATAATAAAATATAGCGTTTTATCATTTACATAACCTTAGGTAATTTATACACTACTTGATCTCAATATACACTTTTTCTTTCAGCTCTTCAATCCATTTTTTCATTACACGTTGCCTTTTACGCTCTGTCGTAAGATTTTTCAGCATTGTATAATCTGTCTTTATATCAACTTTATGAGCTAGCTGTTTGTCTAAAACTTTGTAAACATAATATCCATCAGCTTGTTTAAGTGGATCACTAATATATCCTATATCTGAATTCAAGAATATCTCCTGATATTTCGAATCTAGAGCATCCGTA
>WTAK01000178.1 GCA_013139625.1 Candidatus Delongbacteria bacterium
AAACACTTTCACTTAAAATAAATCTTAGTTCCGGCGCTGTAAGTACTCCCTCAGTATTAGATACGATCATTGCCGCAGCACCTGACACATGAGGACAAGCCATTGATGTACCTGTTATTGCGTCATAACCACTCGATGTCCAAGTACTATGCACATCTACAGCAGGAGCACAGATCTCTACATAATCACCTGTATTTGAATTGTAATATCTTTTCCCTTGATTATCATGCCCTGCAACAGCCATAGCTCCTGAATAATATCCCGGATACCTTTCAGTTTCTAGTTCATTATCATTTCCTGAAGCAAAAATTGTAATCCCGCCCTGAAGACCGGCTCCTCCACCATTGGCATTAAAATAATCAATAGCATCAAGTACGGGTTGATCAAAAACTCCCGGGCTTGTATATCCCCAACTATTTTGAGAAATTGAGGCATCATTGTCTGCTGCCCATATCATAGCAGTATCGAAACCTCCAGTAGTGGATCCAAATACCTGGCAAGACATCAATTTCGCACCGGAACCTGCAGTACCATCACCACCCGCAAGACCAGCAACTCCTATACCATTGTTTGTTACTGCCGCAACTGTTCCGGCAACATGAGTACCGTGATAATCGGGTTCTATTGTCGCATCATTATTTCCGAAATCATATCCAAGACCTGACCACATATTAGCAGCAATATCAGGATGATCGTATTGTATACCTTGATCAACGATAGCAACTATAAAATCAGGGTTGCCTGTTTCTATATCCCAAGCTTCATATGCCCTGCAGTCCACACCTGGGACGCCTACTCTGCCGTTTATGGTCTGTCCTGTATTTTCGTAATGCCATTGCTCAGGTTGGAGCTGTGGATCGTTCGGAGTCCATTTAGATCCTGTAGCTACTTTTTCTATAATATCATTAACATCTATTGGCATTCCATTTTTTTCAGGTGCAACTAATTTTTTTCTGTAAACTGGTTCTGCATATTCAACGTCTTCCAAAGCTGCATATTGCTTTACTGCAGCAACAACATCTTGATCTTTGCTAAACGTCACTTCGTAAATCAAATGAAATCCCCATGCACGGTGTCTGTCCTCATACTTTGAAACTTCAAGCTCTTTAGTCATACCGTAAAGCATATCAAATTTACGGTCATACAATTGTACTCCCACTGATTTGCTGACAGCATCCAAAGAAGATACACCTGTTTCGGCGTAACCTTTTGCTGTTGGTCTAAAATATCTTTGATCCATTTGCTCTTCAAGGTCATGTTTGATCTTGATCGTAAGCTTTCCCGGCTCATAAGCATCAGCCGGAACTTTTGATAGGTCAATCACAGGTCTTTCACCTCTGGCAACCTTGTACCCATTGATAATTTTAGTTTCTTGGGACATTAATCCCGTCAAACTAAAAACAAGCATTAAAACTACTACTAAAAATCTCCTCATACATCTCCTCCACACTTTTACATAAATTAATTTCTATATTCAACTTCCTCTATACTTCTCGATTACATGCCATATAAAATAACAATAAAATATATAATAGTCAATATGTATGGTCATAAATCTTGATTAATAAAAAAAGACCGATATAAAATCGGCCTTTCAGAAAGTAAATATTGTTCTACTTCGTACTATTAGTAGCCACAATATAATAGAATAGTTTTGCCTGATCAGCTGCAACTGTATATTGGTTAGTTCCAACCGAGGTAACAAAAGTAAATGTCCCATAAGGGTCATCTGATGAATAAACATCGTACCCTGTTGCATCCGCAGATACATCCCAGTCCACAACCAAATCAGTTCCTGAAATACTTGTAATGATATTCATTGGAACAGCAGGAGTGGTAGGTCCTGAAGCTGTTACAGTAAATACCACAGGTAATGTTTTATTCGCCTCATCAGGATCATCTGAGTCAATAATAATATCAGCATTGTAAACACCATCAATTAGTCCTGTAGCATCACATGTCAAGTTAATTGTATTGCTACCAGATACTGAAACAGTTCCTGAAGTTGAACTATTTATTGTCAACCAATTATATGGCACAGCTTCAGATGAAACTGCAATATTATCAATATCCCAAGTACCAGTAGCGGCTTGAGCTCTGGTAGTATATGCAGAAAATCTTAATTGTGTACTCGTCGATTTAATTGGGAGTTCTAAGTGAATAGGAGTATTATCATCTAGAGTTCCGTAATATACTTCCACCCAGGCTGAACCTGTATAATATTCAACTTTTGTCCAGTTTCCACTTCTTGGGAAAAAGTCCTGTGTCATATCCAGATACAATGGATTCACTGACGCTGAAGTATCAAATGAAGGTGATGTTAAAGTACAAGTTACACCACTTCCTGTTGCTCTTGCACCTCCGTTATATTCTACCCAGCTTGTATTTGTATAACTTGTTCCTGGGAATGATGAAAAATCGTTAGCATGGTATGTTCCACCTGGGATCAAAAATCCAGAATAAGATGGAGTTATATCAGTATAGCTAAGAGTATAGTTTCCAAGATTTTCAATATCAAAAGAGTCTGAAACGTTAGCTTCAGGAGCAGCGGTTGTATTTAGTTGAGCAGTTGATAGATTAATATCCGGAAATGAAATTGTTACATCCCATGTGGATGAATATGAACTCGATCCAATATTATTTGTCGCCAAAACTTTCCAGTAATAAACTTCTTCTGAAAGAGTAACTGTAGATGTGTATTCACTTACTGTAGTCACTTCATTTATTTCAGGAGAACCGAAGTTTGAATTATTATCAATCATTATTGTATATGAAGATGTCTCATCATTATCTGCCCAATCAAATGTAGGTGTTGCATCAGCTATTGTACTGCTATTTGAAGGATTTACTAGAGACGGAGCTGAAGGTGGAGCTGTGTATAGCATACTTTCTGCCATTTGTAATGCAGCATAAGCGTTTAATCTTCCCGATCCCAACATTCCTGCATAAGTAGGATTTATATCATCAATATAATCAGTTGTATTGTTCAATATATCTCTAACTTCCTGATTTGTAAAGACTCCATGACCTAAAGAAATTATCAATGCAGCAACACCTGAAACATGAGGACAGGCCATAGAAGTTCCTTGATAAAATCCATAATTCGATGAAGCCCAGCAACTTAAAACACCCTCAGGATCATCAGTAAAACCTGTATAGCCACCTGGAGCTGCTATTTCTACCCACGTATCATAGTTTGAGTAGTAAGATCTTATATCGTCTTTATCTGTTGCAGCAACTCCCATTGCTCCAGAATAACATCCAGGCCACCATAAACCTGAAGCATCACTATTTCCTGCTGCAAATATCACTAATCCACCATCTAAAGCTGTTCCACCACCATTTGCATTAAAATAATCAATACCATCAAGAACCAGTTGATCATAAGAACCTACAGTAGTATAACCCCAACTATTTTGTGATATAACGGCATCATTATCTGCTGAGTATAAATAAGGTAAATTGGAATTTCCACCACCAGCACCTGATGGATCATAAACTTGAACGGACATCAACCTAACACCATCATTTGATCCTGTTCCACCTGCAATTCCAGCAACTCCTTCGTTATTATTTGAGACAGCTGAAATAGTTCCGGCAGTATGACATCCATGATCTCCACCTTCTATTGTAGAATTATCTGCTTGAAAGTCATAACCAATACCTGACCATACGTGAGGACCTAGATCAGGGTGATCCAACTGAATACCCATATCTTGAACAGCAACAAGAACTTGATTATTTCCTCTTTCAATATCCCAAGCTTCAGGTAGATCAATATCACAATCTACCGTACCACCCTCTTGTCCGGTATTGTTGTAATGCCATTGCTCAGAATATCTTGTATCATTAACAGTTAATTTTGGATTACTAACTTTATCTTCTTGAGCAGGAACGTATTCTTTTGAACTTACAGGCATATAAATTTTATCTTTGTAAACAGGTTCTGCAAAATCAACTTCTTTTAAAGCCATATAATCTTTCACGGCTTGAATAACATCTGTACCTTCGGGTAAATATACTTCCATCCAAAGATGAAATCCCCAAGCTTTATGTTTCTCTCTGTGCTTGATAGATGCAGGAGAAATTTCATAAAAACCATACTGTTTAGGCTTAATTTTCTCTATTCCGTATTTAGCATTAACTTTGTCAATACTCTCAACTCCGGTATTCAGAGCAACACCTTTAACTTTACTTTCATGAATTACATCATCTTTTATGAATTCTTCCATTTCCGGGGCTAATTTAATCCAGATCTTATCGGTATAATAAGCATCCACGGGAGCTTCTGACAGATTGACAGAAGGTCTTTCACCTCTAGTAACTTTATAACCGTTAATGATTTCAGTTTTCTGAGAAAATAATCCCGTTAAACTAAAGACCAGCATTAAAACTACTACTAAAAATCTCCTCATACTTCTCCTCTACATTTTTTACGTCTATTTTTTATTTTTTTTACTTTCATTTGCTACATATTTTATATGGCATATAAAATACCATAAAAAACGATAATAGTCAATATCGGTTGTCATAAATTTCGAATTTAATTTAAATTGTTGTTATTTTATTCACGATCTTTTCTGTTGGAATTAATCGAATTTTAGGCTAAATTACCTTATCTAAACAACAACTTGGAGGCAATATGACAAACTTGAAAAATAAAATCATTTTCATTAGCGGAGCAAACAGTGGGATAGGTAAAGCTTGTGCTGAGCAGTTTGCAAAAAAAGGAGCAAAACTTATCCTTTGCAGCAGAAATATTGATAAACTTATTAAGGTTGCTGAGAAAATAAATGAAAAATACGACACTGAGATCCTCACATACCAGTTAGATATTAGCGACAGAGATAAAGTTTCTATTGTTATTGATGAACTTCCGAAAAAATGGCAAAAAATATATGCTCTTGTAAATAATGCAGGTGGTGCTCTTGGATTTGATAAATTCCAGGATGGTAATATCGATGACTGGGATGAAATGATCGATTCAAATGTAAAAGGTCTTCTTTATCTATCCAGATCTATCGTTCCACTTATGATAAAAAATAAAAATGGACATGTGATAAACATTGGTTCTATTGCCGGAGTGGCTGCTTATCCGAAAGGAGCTGTTTACTGTGGTGTGAAAGCTGCGTCGAAAGCTATCAGTGATGGTTTGAGAATGGATACTGTCGATACTCCGATCAGAGTTACTAATATTCAACCCGGATTAGTTGAAACTAATTTCAGTATCGTTAGATTTCACGGAGATAAAAAAACAGCTAAGAATGTTTACAAAGGCTTAAAAGCTTTGACAGCTGATGACATTGCCGATATCGTGCTATATTCTGCTCAAGTACCTTCACATGTTCAGATCACGGAGGTAACAGTTACTCCAACTGCTCAAGCATCAGGAACAGTCGTTCATAGAAAATAAAAAAATACAGGAGAAAATCATGAATTCTATTTTAGAGAGAAATCTATTTTTTATAAAGGAGCATCTAGGAATTTTCAAAGCTGCAAACAATTACGACATTGTTGATCCTAATAATCAAGAGATTATAATGACTTGCCGAGAAGAAAAACTTGGATTCATTACAAAATTGTTAAGATTTACCGATTACAAAAGAATGACTCCTTTTGAAATTGAGATCAAAACTGCTTCAGGAGAAAAAGTTTTAACTGTGAAGCGTGGGATATCGATCTTTCTTTCGAAGGTTGAAGTATTAGACGAAAATGATGAGTTGGTTGGGATCTTTAAGCAGAAACTATTCTCAATAGGTGGAAAATTCGATGTCCTTGATCCTAATGAAAATTTCTTATGTACTCTAAAAGGAAAATGGACGAGTTGGGATTTTAAATTCATGAAAGATGATATGGAATTTGCCCATGTAAGTAAAAAATGGGCTGGTCTTGGGAAGGAATTATTCACTTCAGCTGATAATTATATGCTTAGTATTGATGAAAATGTTCAAGCAGATAATCCGATCAGATTGCTTATACTTGCTGCTGTAATGTGTATAGATATGGTCTTGAAGGAGTAGGTTTATCAAATAATGTCATTCTCGGACTCGATCCGGGAATCCAGAATAATTTAATAATCGTCACCCTGAATTTATTTCAGGGTTTTTTTTATCTTGAAATTAATTTCAGCACATTACCACTTAATCTATCAAACTAAGCATAATCACTGGCAGCGCCCCACCTATATTCGAAAACATATGGATTATGACTGCAGGAAGAAGACTACCCGTCTTTTCCCGATAATGACCTGCTGTGATTCCTACTGTAAATACAAATAAAACAATAATGATTATGCGTGCTGTACTCGCACCTATTAACAACATCGGACCTAGATGATCCATCGCAAAAATAATAGCAGCCACAAAAACAGAGACACTGATACTCCTGTTCAACACTTTAATTACTCGTTTCGTCTTTTTAGCTATTATCGTTTGAACTACTCCTCGAAATAGAATTTCTTCACTTATACTGGCATATATCCACACAAGAAGTATAATCTCAATTCGGGACAAATCTGCCGTTAAGGGATTTCCCTCCCCTCCAACCCATGTAAGCATTGAAGTTGCAATTACTCCATACATCAAAGATAATGGGGCAA
>WTAK01000353.1 GCA_013139625.1 Candidatus Delongbacteria bacterium
CTAATAATCTAGTTGATATTTTTGTTTTCAATATGGATAACGGTTTTGTTTTAGTCGCCGGTGATGATGCTTCGAAACCGGTACTTGGATATTCATTCGATCAAAATTTCGTTTATTCTGACGAAAAACCAAATATCAAATATTGGATAGATCTATATAGAACCAATATGCAAGATATCAGAGATAACCAACTGGGAAATGAAATTACATTGATCAAATGGGAAAATATATTAGATGAAAATTTTAGTGTAGATCTTAAAAATACGAAAGCAGTAGCTCCATTAATGAGTACAACATGGAATCAGAGTCCAATTTATAACGACTACTGCCCTTTAGACGGAGGTAGTTTGTCCGTAGTTGGTTGTGTTGCAACTGCAATGTCTCAGATTATGAAGTACCATTCCTATCCATTGCATGGTGACGGGCAACATAGCTATAATGAACTTGGACAAACTCTTTCTGTTGACTACTTTTTCTCGACATATAATTGGAATGATATGCCGAATAGTATCTCTTCAGGGTCAACTCCATCTCAAAAACATGAAGTTGCACAGATATCTTACCATGCAGGTGTTGCAGTAGAAATGATGTATGGTGCTGATGGATCTGGAGCTTATTCAACCGATGTACCGTATGCACTGAAAACATATTTTAAATATAATGCAGGTGTTGCACATTATTCAAGATCTGCATTCAACACTACTCAATGGAAAAATATGATAATTGAAAATTTGGATCGTGCTTTACCCATCTATTATAGTGGTCAGAGCGACGCTGGGGGACATGCTTTTGTCTGTGACGGATATCAAGATACCGAATATTATCATTTTAATTGGGGATGGGGTGGTTCTTCTGATGGTTATTTTACTCTAGATGATGTAAATGGTTTTAGTGATTATCAGGCAATTGTAAAAGATATTCAACCAGACTCTGTCGATCTTACTGTAGATCCGTTTATCGAAGATTATGAAAGCAATGAAGCTGAAATAATTATTAATCTTAATGATTATTTCACAAGTGCTTCAGGTAGCTCAATTGATTATTTCATTGATCCTGCAAGTGATATTAACGGACTAACTCATTCAATAACTGATGGTATTTTAACTTTAACTAAAGTTGGGAATGGTCTTTCTAAGGTTGTTGTTGAGGCTTCTAACCGTTCGGATGCAACATTCGATATTTTCTATGTGAGATTCGGAGATCCATTACCACTAGCAGGCTTGGGGAACACTTATAACCTCAATGCTTTTTCAACAATAAATGCAGGAAATAATGCAGCCTTAAATTCAATGGAAAAGCTATCTGTTTCAATGTGGGTAAAACTTAACCAGATAGGGATAAACCAAGGTATTATCTCTAAAGCTAGTTCTACAGCATCTGGTTGGTATGTTCAACTGCAGACAAATAATATTATTAAATTTTTCATTAAAACCCAAGATGGCTTCCTCAGAAAGATCTATAGTGCTACAGCTCTTGAAGCGGACAAATGGTATCATCTTGCATTTGTGTTCGATGGAAAAGATTTTGTATTGTATATAAATGGTGAATTTGATTCTCAAAAAACATCGTACACTTCAACTTCCATAATTCAACACGATGAAGCAAATGATCTAGTGATAGGATTTGCTCCGGGTATGTACTTTGATGGTTCTATTGATGATGTATGTATTTGGGATCAACCAAAATCTCTAGATTTTTTCAGAACGATATTAGAAACACATCCTAATGTTTCAGATGAAGACTTAGTGTCTTATTGGAACCTGGATGAAGGCTTTAATGATGATATAAGTGACTTAAATAGCATTAACAATGCTTTTATTGAGGGTCTTAATTTAGAGTATTGGTCAAATTCTACTGCTCCAGTTAAGTATTTTATAGAAAGAAATACAAATGCAAGCGGAGCGTTGCCGGGTGACAAGGATGCGACCTTATCATATTCTGTTGTTACTAACGGTACTTTGGGAACAATGTCGATCTTAGATGCTGTGGCAGGAACTTTTGAATATACTCCTGATACTGATATCTTTGGAGTTGATACTTTAACTTATAAGGTCGATGATGGTACTTATTCATCTGAAATAATTTCTTTAATAATTGATATTAAAGATGGTAACAGTATTGATAATGTATCAATACCAATTTCTGCAATACTACATCAGAATTATCCTAACCCTTTCAACCCTGAGACAACTATATCTTTCACTATTCTTGAAGAAGGTCCCGCGAAACTTGTAGTTTTCGATAGAATGGGTAGAAATATTAAAACCCTTTCTGATGGTTTTAGTGAGCAGGGGAACCATAGTATAATGTGGGATGGAAAGAACAGTTTCGGAGAATCAGTTGCTTCCGGAGTTTACTACTATATGTTAAAGACAAATAATTTTACAGATGTAAAGAAAGCACTGCTGATAAAATAAAATTATTTTCAACAACTAAAAAGGGCTCGATGAGCCCTTTTTTAGTTATCTATTTTTTTACTTATAAAAAATTCTTCATCTTCTTTCTTGATGTCGGCTTTACAAATGAAATTGCGATCTTACCTTCTAAAACCCTTTTCTTTCCTTCTTGATTAAAAGTCAACTCATCACCTTCGATCAACTCAATCGTAGATCTTAAGAACCCAATAGGTTTATTCTCTAGTGTTGGAGAAATAACACCTGACATCACAGTTCCGATAACTTGATCATTCTTAAGAACATTCCAACCCGGCATTGCTTTACTTCTTCCATCCATAATGAAAGGATAAATGTAATGAGGTATTCCTTCGCCTTTTTTCTTTAGCAATGCATCTTTACCAATAAAATCATGATCCCAATCGAAAACAAATTCCCATGGTGTTGCTAAAGCAGGGATCTCAGGGTGAATTTCATGTCCGTGCAAAGGTAATCCGGCTTCAGTTCTCAGTGAATCTCTTGCTCCAAGTCCACAAGGTTCAATACCGAACTTTTCACCAACTTCCAAAAGTTTATTCCAAAGCTCTATCGCATATTTATTATCACCATAGATCTCAAATCCGATCTCACCTGTATAACCAGTTCTTGATAGCAATACCGGCATTCCTGCAAGTTCAATGTTATCTTTAAATTTAAAGAAACCAAATTTAGTTACTGCTTCTTCCCCACCGAGTTCTTTGATTATCTTCGGAGCATTTGGACCCTGTAGATCTAATTTGAACATATTATCACTATTGTTGGTAATAGTTACACCTGAAGAAATATGAGATTTTATCCATTCAAAGTCTTCATCTATATTACCGGCATTCACAACAAGCATCCATTTTTCAGTATTGAATTTATAGAGGATACAATCATCTATAACTCCACCATTTTCATTCAACATAAAGTTATACATTGCTTGACCATCTTTCATTCCCTTAACATTATTAGATAAGAGATTAGACATCATTTCTTCACTTCCCTCTCCGGTAATATCAAATTCTCCCATATGACAGATATCAAACAATCCAACAGTATCTCTGGTTGCATGGTGCTCTGCACTTTGACCTTTACCGTACCATAACGGCATTTCCCATCCTGCAAAATCAACCATCTTTCCACCAAGTTTTACATGCTCGTCATACAAAATAGTCTTCATTTGAAACTCCTATAGTCAATAATTTAATTACTGTTAATTCTAATCCGAATTTAAAAATTATTATGAGAAATTGCAAAATATTTATTTGAAATTGTTTTTAATTGTTAAATGCATTTAATTTTGTTAATTTTGTAACCTATGGCAAGAGCATCCGGAAATATAGATATAAATAAGCATACTATTTACTTCTTCACAGGGGAAGACCAGTATTCTATAGAGCAAAAAGTTCATGAAATCATCCCAATGTATATGAATGAAGATCTAAAAGATTTCAACTATAATCATTTCAATGAAGAGAATGTATCTGCTGAAAATATAAGTCTTGCACTGTTCTCTTTACCTGTGATGGCTGAGAAAAGAATAGTTTATATTTCTAATATCGAAAAAATGAATATGGAAGTAACTGACCTTTTATCCAAATTTATCAAGAAAAATATTGATACTACTATATTAATCTTAACAGGAATAAAGCCTGACAAAAGAAAAGTATTTTTTAAAGAAATTGCCAAGCATCCAAATAGTTTCACTCAAGAATTCAAGCAGAAGAATGACAGAGAAATAATGCAATGGATGAAAAATTATATCAGTTCAAAGAACATGAAGATAAGTAATAAAGGTCTTATGCTTCTCTCTATCAGTATCTCTTCTCATCTGTCGAATATTGCTTCTGAGATAGATAAGTTGATCGAATATTCTTCCAGTACAGAAATAACTGAAGATACTATAGAAAGTGTTCTCGGGATATCAAAAGAATTTAACATTTTTAAATTACAAACCAGTGTAGTGAATAAGGATATAAACAAAGCCATAAATATCTGTGATAATATTATCAAATCCAAAAGCAATAAGATGGATCCGATAGGAATAAATTTATTTTTATCCAGGATATTTATCTCTGCATTTGAAATAGCTTATGTATCTTTAACAAATAAAATATCAATTGATGTTGCTGCAAAAAAACAGGGTTTCAGCAATCCTTGGAGAGATGCTGACACTATTACCTGTGCCAAAAAATATAAAGCCGCTGAACTTATCAGAATTCTTAGATATTTTTTAGAGTGTGATATTAAGCTTAAATCAAGCTATCAAGATAGTAAAACTGCAATTTTTATATTGCTCGAAAAAGTTATCAAGCATGGAAATAATAAAGACTGTGAATACTTGGAATATTTTGATACTTTGAGAACCTGACCTGATTATTGATCAAATCTTCCCTTAATTACAAATTCTCCGGTATCTACCACATTTATTGTTTTATGGATCCCTACTCCTTTAATGATCATCATATCCAAAGTATCCCCATCAATGTTTTCAAGTTCCATATAAAATGAATCAGCATCTGTAACATTCATTACCAGAGAATCTGAAATATAATTCCCATATAAAGTATCTAAAGAAATGATCCCACCTGTACTATTCACGTAAAATTCCAGAGAATATATTGAGGAATCATTAGCCTCAACAGCGTAGTACATTTTAAAAGTATCTGACACTTCTCCGGAGTAATCAGTGTCGCAAGAAATAAATGTAAGTGAGATTAGTATCAAAGAAAGTGTAATTAAAAGCTTCATAATGAATTCTCCAGTTTAATAAATGGTTAAAACAATGTAATGAAAAAATTATAAACTTCAAAATTATATTTGCATAATTAATAAATTATAGCTTAATTTTACGGTATAATTAAAACTGAGAAATAATATGAAATGTCCTAAATGTTCCAAATCCGAAAATAAAGTAGTTGATTCAAGGATCGTTAGAGATGATACTGCTATCAGAAGAAGAAGAGAATGTACCGAATGTGGTCATAGATTCACAACTTATGAATATATCGAAAAAGCTGAAGTTCTTATTGAAAAAAACAATGGTACTACCGAAGAGTATGATCGTCAAAAGATAAAAAAAGGAATATCTCTGGCATGTATGAAAAGACATATATCTCCTGAACAAATAGAAAAAATGGTCGATGATGTTTATAATTCTATTACAAACAACTATTCAGGTACGGTCAAATCAACAGTTATCGGAGAACTCGTAATAGACATTCTAAAAAAAACAGACGAAGTCGCTTATATCCGTTTCGCTTCTGTTTACCGTAAATTCAAAGATGTGAAAGAGTTCATGAAAGAACTGCAAAATATAATAAAATGATGGGATTGTTTAGAAATATCCTATCTTCCCTATCCTCCCTTTTCTTCCCACCTTCCTGCCTTATCTGTGAAGACTATCTAAACGATGAACTATTCGTATGTAAAAAATGTCTGTCTAGTTTACAATTACATAAAAATTCCGACCCCGGATATATCGCTGTATTCCAATACAATGACAGTATTAAAAAATTGATCTTTGAACTAAAATATAATTCCAGGCCTGAAATAGGACATATACTTGGAAAAGAAGCTGCAAAACATTTATCTGAAATATTCCAAAAAGAGAACTCTATTTTGCTCCCTGTTCCTCTTCATAAAAAAAGAATCAAGACAAGAGGTTACAACCAAAGTTTATACATTGCAAAAGGAATATCCGAGGGTCTTACAATACCTATCGATGAAGAACTTATAAAACGAAGAAAGGATAATGTTTCCCAGACTAAAGTTGATAATAGTGATAGAAAAAGTAATGTAAGCGGGATTTTTAAACTTGATTCACCTTCATTGGATAAAGATATTTTCATTATTGTAGTAGATGATCTGATCACGACACAAGCTACAACTAAAGAGATTTATAAAACTTTAAAAGAACATGGATATAATAACTTTTTCGGTCTGTGTATAGCTACATCAGGCAATTAAAATCTGTAAGAATATTTCACATGTACCATAGATTCTGAAAAACCTTTTTCTCCCGGAATTCCGATAGTGAATTGAATTTCATTTGAATTCTTCAAATAAGATAAAACTATACCATATCCAAATTTATACTCAAGATCTTCAAAATTCTTAATTTTCTCATTATTAGGATTAAATCCTACAAAATCAAAAAAACAACCTAATCCCAGATCGTTATTCGGTGTAAAAATTATTTCGTATTCTGAAAGTAATTTTATATCACTGATAAAGCTTTCATCTTTATAACCTCTTAAACCATAGGCTCCACCAAATACTATTTTACTGAAGCTTTCAATCTTTTCTGAGCTTAATATTTGGGAATATTCCTTATTGAATTTTAAAAATATATTTTTATAGAGTTTATAAACACTTTTTACATTTGCATTAAGTTGAATTGCATTGCTTGTAGAATCATTTTCTAGAAATTCGGTATTTATACTGCTGATACTACCTGATATAGAAAACCCTGATTCTTTCGGTATCAAAGCAATATCATATAAAGTTGAATATTTCAATCCACCAATATATTTATTTATGCTGATATCTGAAGTAATATTAACATTGCTTGAATCAGGATAAATATTCTCCTGCGAATAACTTACAAATATATCTGACTCAGGGTTTATCGTCCACTCAGTTAATAATTCATACTTCCTTTTTAAATACTGTAGATCTAAATTCTCCTGCTCAAACACGAACCTATTTGAAATTGGGTACGATAAAATAAAAGGTTCCCGATACATTAAATGGATCTTTTCATCCGTTTCAGTTTTTTTGATCCATTTAATACCTGCTTTTCTATTTGTACCAAATATATTATCTGCCAAAAATTCTCCACTTCCCACAAATTCAGATCCGTCATCTGAATTATTTATTCCACCTAAGAACATTCCTTTGAAATATTTTTTTTCGTTTAAAACTATCTTCAACCCTAACTTTCCGTCCTTTTTGACAATTGAATATACAGGCTTACTACCGAACAGCCCTGTCTTATATAAATAATTCATAGCTATTTTTACTTCTTTTTCACTGAATTTCGAACCTATCCTTAGCCTAGTTTCTCTGATAAGAAAATCTTGATTGCAAACGTTATTACCTTCAAATTCTATGAAAAAAATCCGAACATACTCTCCTGAATTAATCTCTATTTTACAATCATCTAAATTTAGGTCAATTACCTTAATTTCACATAAAGGAAAACCTGAATTAGAATAGAAATTAAGTATTCTATCTATCGTATTCTCAATATTTTCTTTTGCTGAATATTTT
>WTAK01000021.1 GCA_013139625.1 Candidatus Delongbacteria bacterium
AGTTATCACTCTCAGATCGTAATGGATGCTACATTGAACTCTCACCAAGAGATGAGTAAGAAAGAGATCACTGCTGTTGTAAAAAAATATAAGAATCTTGTAGCTAATTTTGGTGGAAATCTAGTTCTGTTACTGCACAATTCATCACCTAAGTTCGTATTTGATGCGTTTAGGGATGGGTTAAAATAGGGGCGTTATGAATAACGCCCGTACATTGTTGCAATAAAATAAAATTAATAATTAAGGATAAAAAATGAAAAAAATCAGAATTTTAGTCATCATCATAGCTAGTTTTATGCTTTTCAGTTGTGCAGAAGTATTACAACATCTACAGAAATTAGATTCATCTACGGTAGTAGAACAAGGTCTTACTTCAAAAGAAATTATCAAAGGTCTAAAGGAAGCTTTAGCAGTAGGTGCGGCAAACTCTACGATCCTTACTTCTAAGAAAGATGGATTCAATAAGAGTTCTATTATCCGTATTCCTTTTCCACCGGAAGCTAAGAAAGTTAGAAAGGCTGTTCTTAAACTTGGTCTGAAAGGTATTGTGAAGGATTTTGAAAAGTCTCTTAACCGTGCGGCTGAGGAAGCTTCGAAACGTGCTCTTCCTATCATTAAGAATGCGATTATGAATATGACTATTAATGATGCTATGGGAATCCTAAGAGGAGCAGATAATGCAGCGACAAAATATCTGAGAGCTAAGACAGAGAATGCACTTATTGCTGAGTTTACTCCTGTTGTTAAGAGGGCTATAGCGTCTGTTGAAGTTACAAAGTATTGGAAACCTGTTGCTGATGCCTATAATGCGACTACTATTTTCACAGGTGAGAAGGCTGTTAATCCTGATTTGGACAAGTATATTACTGAAAAGGCACTGGACGGGTTGTTCCATTTGATTGCTGAGGAGGAGCTTAAAATTCGTAAGGATCCTATTGCCAGGGTTACGGATATATTGAAGAAGGTTTTTGGGATTTAGATATGAAAGTAATACTTTGCACCGGTGGAACACATGGTGATCTTTATCCATTTTTGGATCTGGGAGAAGCTCTTCAAATGCAGGGAGCTGAAGTTCTTTTTATTTTGACTCCCTATGATGAAGAAAAGGGCAAGAGTCGTGGGTTTAATGTAGTTACTTCCGGACCTTTGCTCAATGTAGATGAATATATACGTGATCATCCTGAGATAGCAACTATAGGTGGAGGCAGGAAGATCTGGACGGATGGATATCTTCCCGGTGTTTTGCCATTATATAATAAAACTATTGAGATGATAGGATCTTTTAAACCGGATGTGGTTGTTAGCCATACTTTCTGTATAGGATCACAGTGGGCAGCATTGGACAGCAAAGTTAAGCATGTAATGATGTGCCTTCAACCGTTAGGGTTGTTCTCAGTATCCGAACCATTAATTATGTCTCTTTCTGACCCTGCTAAGTTCTCAGATAATGCATTCCTACGATGGCCAATTTCATTGCTAACCCGTTTGAAATTATCAATATTATATGCCTACCTTAACCAAGGTCTTAAGAAAGTTACTCGTCAGTTAGGGATCCCTTATCAAGGTCATTCGTTCAATAATATGTATGATAGGGCAGATCGTATTCTTGGTCTATGGTCTAAAGAGTTCCGTAACAGATCAGAGGGTGATCCTGATAATTTACGAATTTGCGGTTTTCCATTTTCTCCTAAAGATAACGATAGTCAGCTAAGCCCTGCTATAAAACAATTTTTAAGTATTCATTCATCACCTGTGGTAGTAGCATTGGGTACGAGTGCCCGTAATATTGCCTTGGAAATATATGAGAAAATTGCTCAGGCTTGTGAGAATTTAGGTCAACCTTGTATCCTGATCGGGTGTGATGAAAAATCTATTGAGACCCGATATAAAAATACCATAGTGACTCCTTTTGAATCATATAATAAATTATTTCCTTCGGCATCTCTGATCATTCATCATGGGGGAATGGGTACTTGCGCTGAGGTTTTTTATTCAGGTCATTCGAATATTGTTATACCTTTTATGGCAGATCAGTTCGATAATGCATTTCTTGCTAATAAACTAGGTGTTGCACCTAAGGCTCTGAATAGGTCTGGGTTGTCTGTTCAAAAGTTAGAGGGTGTTATCAGTGAGTCGCTTGGTAATAAGGAAAGGCAGGAAAAGGCACTTCAACTTTCTGAGGTTTTGAAACGATCCGGAAATGGGGCTGTTGTGGCGGCGGATGAAATTAAGAAGCTGATGGATAATACCTAATTTTTATCATTGATTAATTCAAGTATTAATAAGATATTTAAAGTCTAATAATATAAGGGACAGATCTTTATGGATACTCAAGGATTAATTGATTTTATTAGCAACGCAGAGAAAAAGACACCTGTGGAAGTTTTTATCAAAGGTGATCTGTCAGGAATAGCTCTTTCAAAAGTTAAATATTTCGGTAATGAAAAATTCGGTACTATCGTAGGTGAATGGATAGATGTTGAGCATATTCTAAAGAGTTTCAGTGATAAAATATCAGATGTTCATATAAAGAATGATAGAAGAAATTCCGCTGTCCCGATGATCGATTATAAAAATATCAATTCAAGGATAGAACCCGGTGTATTTATCAGAGAGACTGCTGAGATAGGAAATAATTGTATTATCATGATGGGATCTGTTATCAATGTTGGTGCTGTGATAGGTGATGAGACTATGATAGATATGAATGTAGTCATTGGTGGTAGGGTATTGATCGGAAAGAAGTGTCATATCGGAGCAGGATCGGTCATAGCTGGAGTTATTGAACCTCCATCAGCTCAACCTGTAATAATCGAAGATGGTGTTGTTATAGGAGCAAATGCAGTGATACTTGAAGGAGTGAAAGTAGGGAAGAACGCTGTTGTTGCTGCTGGAGCTGTAGTTACTGAAGATGTTCCTGAAGATATGGTCGTAGCCGGTACGCCTGCAAAAGTCATAAAGAAAAGGGATGCAAAAACAGATTCCAAGACAGCGCTTGTGGATTCATTACGTAAACTATAATTCGTAAGGGAAGGCTCCAACGCCTTCCCACATCGATTTAAATAAAAGGAAACAAAATGAAGAAAATTATAATCCTCATCATTACATTAACAAC
>WTAK01000136.1 GCA_013139625.1 Candidatus Delongbacteria bacterium
ACCGGGCGAAAAATTATATGAAGAACTTTTAATAAACGAAAGTGATAAAAAAACTGAATTTGATTCAATCACAATAGCAGTGGCACATAAATATGATATTGATAAGCTGACTCAAGATATTGAAGAATTGATCGCTACTGATGATAAACTTTCTAAGCTTAAAGAAATCGTTCCTGAGTTCAACCATAAAACGTAGTAAACTTTAGATTAGGTATAGTAGATACATATTTTTTGTAGTTGCTAATCATAGCTAATATTCTTATTTTTAATCCTTAAGGGAGATGATGTAGGATATACTCTAATGGATTATGAGATGTTATGTTAGGCTTTTTTAGGAAAATATTACCAATTCACAAGATCGTTTTTGTAGTTCATGATATCTTACTAATATCGATAACACTTTATCTTTGCCTATTGTTTCAAGTAGATGATGTCTATGAAACATCACCGGATTTTATGTATGGTTTTTCATTTTTAATGCTAAGCATGCTAGTCATATTTAAATATAACTCTCTCTACAAATATCAATCTTTTCTAAATGCTTCAAAACAAATAGTTCTGATAATTAAATCTCTTTTAACGAGTATGACTTTGGTGATATATTTTTCCTTCTTCTTTAAATTTACAGAACTTACTAATGAAAGGTCACTGATTTTTACCACTTACTTAGTGTTGTTTTTCATATTGATAATCACTAGAGTCATAATAATCCCAAACATTTATTATTGGTTAGTAAAAAAAGGCAAAATAAAAGTAAACTTATTGATTATTGGCGCTGGAGATAAGGTAAATGAGAAAGTTAAAGATCTTACGGCTTCAAAAGCAAATTATTATAAGATCGTTGGTTTTTTAGATGATGATGATAATAAAATTGGAGATAAGTATTCAGGGATCCCGGTTTTAGGAAAAATTGCTGATCTAAAAGAAATTGTTAAAGAATATAAGGTGAATGATGTTTTTATTTCAATAAAAAATCTTCATGAAGAAAAACTTCAATCAATAATTGATGAATGTAAGAGTATAAACAAAACAGTGCATATAGATTCTGCTTTGTATGATATTGTTAAGGAAAGATTAACAGTTGAAGAGATCTCAGCGACAACAGCTTTTAGAGTGGTACCTTCAAAAGTAAGAACATACTATACTTCAGCTAAGAGGCTAATTGATATATTTGTAACCCTAGTTCTGATCATTGGGTTTTCTCCTGTGTGGCTAATGTTGTTTTTGTTAGTTAAGTTTACTTCTAAAGGTCCAGGTTTTTATAAAGCTAAGGTAGTTGGGTTGGATCAGAAAGAGTTTTATATGCTAAAATTCAGATCTATGTACCATGAAACAAGCAAAGATATTCATATTGATAAAGTTAAAGATATGATAAAAAAGAACGAAGCTACCACAAAGCTTAAAGATGACCCAAGGATAACTCCATTGGGTGAATTCTATAGAAAATATTCTCTGGATGAATTCCCTCAATTGTGGAATGTTTTAAAAGGTGAGATGAGCTTAGTTGGACCCAGACCTAATGTGCCGTATGAACTAGAGCATATGAAGGAGTGGCAAAAGAAGCGGTTTGAAGTCGTTCCTGGCATGACAGGATTATGGCAGATAAAAGGTAGAGATGAAGTTAAATTCAGTTATCAGATAGTTTTAGATTTTTTTTACATTGAGCATAGATCACTGATGATGGATCTTGAAATTCTATTAAAGACTATACCGGTTGCGGTATTTGGTAAAGGTGGTAAATAAAACAATGACATTTTATGATAAGCATGCAATAGTAGAATCTGATGCTATAGGAGTAAATACAAGAGTATGGGCATTCTCTCATGTTATGAAGAATGCTGCTATCGGAGAAGATTGTAATATTGGAGAACATTGCTTTATTGAGAGTGGTGTACAAATTGGAAATCGAGTTACTGTCAAAAATGGTATTTCAATTTGGGATGGTGTAATAATTGGTGATAATGTTTTTTTAGGTCCTCACATGGTTTTTACGAACGATCTTCTACCAAGATCAAAAAATCAAAACTATAAAAAAGAAATAACGAAAGTTGAAAATGGTGCTTCGATTGGAGCCAATGTTACTTTGTTGTGTGGAATAACAATTGGAAAATTTTCTATGATCGGTGCAGGATCTGTAGTTACAAAAAGTGTAGCCGATTTTTCATTAGTTTACGGAAACCCAGCAAAGCACGTAGGCTATATCTGTAAATGTGGTGAAAAGTTGATATTTGAAAATAAAAATTCTAAATGCAAATGTGGAAATTTATATAACTTAAAAGAAAATAATAAATGTGAAATAATTAAAAATTAGAAGGATATAAAAATGTATGATTTTATCGTAACAGGCGGATGTGGATTTATTGGTAGTCACTTTATCGAGTTGATCCTTTCAAAAGGATACAGAGTTCTTAACATTGATAAGATGACCTATGTTTCATGGGAAAATATTGGTTTTGAAAATCACCCACACTATAGTTTCTTAAAAGAAGATATAAGTGAGATAACTAATCTTCCAAAATGTGATTATCTGATTAATTTTGCCGCAGAAAGTTTTGTTGATAACTCAATTGAAAACAGTGAAGAGTTCTTTAGATCAAATGTGAATGGTGTTCATAATCTATTAGAGCACATCAGAATGAAAGCAAAATTTGACAGACCTCTTTTCTTCCAAGTTAGTACTGATGAAGTATATGGGGATATTATGGATGGTGTTTTTACTGAGCAAGATTACTTGAAACCAAGCAATCCATACTCTGCCACAAAAGCTGCTGCAGAGCAATTTGTTTATGCGTACAATAGAACTTACGACATTGATTACATCATAACAAGATGTAGTAATAATT
>WTAK01000359.1 GCA_013139625.1 Candidatus Delongbacteria bacterium
AAATTCAATAGCTGAAGGATCTAATGATAAGGCATTAGTAGATTTTAAAGTTGAGGAAATGTCATCATTTGCAATGGATTTTTTCTACATGGGAATTACAAATACGGAGACAAATAAATGATATTAACAGAGATAGCGGTTAAAAGACCGATATTAACAACTGTAACTATACTTTCTATCGCTTTAATGGGATTCCTTTCCTATTTCAATTTACCTTTGAATACGATCCCTGAGATAGAAATACCTATAATCTCAATTCAAGTTGTTTATCCCGGAGCTTCACCGGAAGAAATTGAAACGAATATTACAAAGATAATCGAAGATGAAGTTTCTACAATAAGTGGCTTGAACTATGTTGAATCGTATATGATGGAAAATGTTAATATTACAATATGTAATTTCCATACTACGAAAGACACGGACATTGCAAATCAAGAGATAAAAGATAAGATCGATGCTATTGTCAACAAACTTCCCGATGATGCACATCAACCTATCATACTTAAATTCGACCCAAACGCAAAATCTGTTCTTGAGCTTGCTTTTGTGACAGGATTATCAGAGAGGGAGGCTTTTGACTATGTTGATAATGATCTGAGTAATAAGCTTGCCCGAATTAACGGTGTTTCTAAGATAGAGACTGCTGGTGGAAGAAAAAGAGAGATTCATATCGTTCTTGACAATCAGAATCTATCTAAATATATGCTATCTCCTCTTCAAGTTGTTGGCTTCTTGGCTTCAAATAATTTGAATATTCCCGGAGGCAATATTTCCAAAGACGGCAATGAATACTCTGTGAAAGTTTATGGAGAATATTCAGGTATTGAGGATATCAGGAATATTAAGATACCTACAAGTTTTGGAATGAAATATCTTAAGGATATTGCAAGAATTGAAGATACTCTGGAAAAAGAATCAAATTATTCCAGTTATTATAAATATGATGAGAACGGTGATCAAATTAACAAAGTTATCAAGATCTCTGTTTTCAAACCATCTGATGCCAATACTGTTGAAGTTGCCGATGGAGCTTTGAAAGAGATCGAAAAAATGAGATCAGACCTTCCTGCTAATTCATCTTTAGTAGTGGTTCATGACGATTCTACATTTATTAGAAATGCAGTAAATGATACCATGACTACAATTTATCTCGGAATACTTCTGACTGCTCTGGTACTTTATATTTTCCTTCATAGCTTTAAAGTTACATTGATAATTGGTATATCTATGCCTATTACTTTAGTATCAACATTCCTTCTTGCAGATTATGCAGGTTTCTCACTCAATGTTTTTACTCTGATGGCATTATCGGTCTCGGTTGGAACTCTGGTGACCAATTCTGTTATTATAATTGAAAATATTATACGGCATATGAAGCTTGGAGAGGAGTCTGCGGGTGCTTCGTATAAAGGAACAATAGAGGTTGCTGTTGCAGTTCTTGCTTCTACCCTAACGAATATTGTTGTTTTCGTTCCTTTAGCTGCAATGGGATCTTTAGCCGGTCAGATGTTCAAAGAATTCGGACTTATGGTAGTTTTTGCTATGATATTCTCTATCTTAATAGGATTCACAGTAACTCCGATGCTTTCGACTAATTTGTTAAGAAAACATAAAGCTAAAGAAGATGATAAAAAAGGCTTTGCAAAAATATTTGATAAGATGTTCAATAAATTCAGCGATGTTTATAAAAATATACTTACAAAAATAATAAAGCATAAAAGCCTGCGTGCATTTACTATGTTATCCCCATTTATTATTCTAGTATTTACTTTCTATTACATCATAAATATCAGCCCTTTAGGAAATGAATTTTTCCCTCAAATGGATGATAGGCAAATAGAGATATCTGTTGAAATGCCATCATATTACGATATTGATAGAACCAAATTAGTATTTGAAGATATTAGAAAAAGAGCTCTTGAATTTGAAGAAGTTAAAGATGTTCTTATAGAGATCGGAAAACTTGGAGTTAGACAAGGTGGGTATCTTGGTACTTTATCTCTAAAATTATATAAGGATAAATATCTTGATCGATCCACAAAAGATGTTATCGCATCTTTGGGTCAAAGGCTTCTTGACTTTCCTGATGCAAATATTAAAGTTAAAGCAAAAGATGCTTTCAAAGGACCGGGTGGAGATGCACCTATTACGATCGAGATCTATGGTGATAATGAGGAAAAACTCAGTGAATTAACTTATCAAATCCTTGAGATCGTAAAGAAAACTCCGGGCACTACTAATGTTGATTCTGATATCAGAGCAGGAAAACCTGAGATAAAAATAGTTCCTAACAAGAGAAAACTTTTAGAATATGGAACAAATGTTGCGACTATAGCTCAAGTTATCAGAACATCGGTTGCAGGAATTGTTGGTTCAACTTTAAAGGAAAAAGGTATTGAATATGATATCAAGGTTACTTTAGATGATACTAAGATAGATGACATTGACAAGATCGGTAATATTGCCATTCTTACTCCTAGAGGTAATATCAAAATATCTGAACTTGCTGAATTGACATTTTCAAAATCTCCTTCAATGATAACGAGAAAAAACAAATCTAGGCAATACAAAGTAACTTCAGATCTTACAGGAGAAGCAACGACCGGAGAGATCAATGCTCATGTACTTGAAGAGATAGATAAAAATTTGACTCTTCCACCGGGTTTTGGTGTTGGCACGGGTTTTATGGCTCAGATTCAAAGTGATATGGGTACTGAATTCGGTAAAGCTGCCGGAATTGCGATATTGTTAACTTTTCTTTTGATTGCAGGTATATTAGAATCTTACCGTCAATCTTTTCTTATCATGATGTCATTACCTTTGTCTTTGATCGGTGTTATCTGGTCTTTGAAGATATCAGGTATTGCAATGAACCTTTTTGCAATGATGGCAGGAGTGATGCTTATCGGAATTGTTGTGAACAACGCAATTTTGATACTCGATTATGCAAATCAACTTAAAAGATCTGGGCAGAATGTTATTGATGCTATAATTAATGCATGTCCGGAGAAACTAAAAGCTATTACAATGGCAACATTGGCTTCTGTTTTCGGAATGTTACCACTGGCACTCGGGCTTGGAGAAGGAGGTGAAATGAGGCAAGGTATGGGAGTAGTGACAATGTTCGGCCTGATAGTATCTGCGATCCTGACTATGTTCGTGATCCCTGCATTCTATGCAACTTTTGTCAGCGATAAGCACTTCGATAAGAAAAATCATTTCGATTCGATTGAAAATAAAAAGGAGGGATCCTTAGATGATTAAATTTAAAACTACTATATTATTGATAATGATATTTTCACTTTCTTCCTTGGCGGATATATATACTTTAGAGCAAGCTATAGAAGTTGCATTG
>WTAK01000214.1 GCA_013139625.1 Candidatus Delongbacteria bacterium
CACAACTGCAAATTCTTTATAAGTTGAATTTCTTAATTTAATATCTTTACTATTCTTAAGTTCATTAGAAATGTCATTTCTGATCTTTTCTGCAAGGTCGGCCTGTTCAACCTGAATAAATCCGGCATAAAGCTCAAATAACTTATCATATTTATCTTTACCTTCTAATTTATAAATATCTTTCAACACTTTCTCTAAGATGATCATACTATAATCGCTATAACCTTTTGATGCTGAATATAATAAAAATCTTATTTTTTTCTTAAAAGACATTTTTGAGACATTCACAGTTGAAAGTAACTTCTCGCCTGTTTCCTTATCTCCTACCCTCATGTACATACCTGCAATTTCTGCCTGTATCATAGCACTGGTATATGGGATATTGTCACTAGGTATATATTCTTCCATCTGGGTAAGTAAATACTTTATCTTAGTACTGTTATTGAAATTCTTAAATTCTTCATAAGAATATAATTTACTCTCATTTATATCTTCACTCTTAGTATCTCCAGCAGCTCTGTTTTCTTCATAATGGATTGCCAGTTGAAGGAAAGCACTTCTATAATTCTGTAAAAGTCGAATAATATTATTATCGTAATGAATATCTTTTCTACCTAAATTCCTATAATTCGTTACATATCTTTTTAAGACCCTTTCATATAGTGCTTCCGGCTCAATACCTTTATCCGCAGGGTAATCAACAACTCTGAAACATAGACCATCCATCCGCATATATTTATCCAATCCTATAAAATTAGAAGAAGCTACAGTAACTGCAAAATATATTGGTCTTTCCCAATTGTTTACAGCATTTCTAACGATCATTTCAAATACCATCAGGTCTTGTATTCTTAGAAATCCTTCAGGTTTACCATCAACCTGTACATTCATCTTAGCTTTCATTTCCCATTCGACCATAGATTTCTTATCCTTGGAAGGTAACTGGAGCTTTTTAGACTCAGGCCAGTATCTTCTCATGAATCCTTCCTGAGTCATGTGTTTCTGGTCAAAATAGTACTTTATCTCATCATCGGTGTATTGAATAAACTCAGGAATTCTTTGCTTTAATTGTTTAATATACCATCCGGTATTTAAGAGAGATAAGTTAACAACTGTCACATCTTTCCTTATTCCTTCAACTTCCTGCAAATACCAAACAGGGAATGTGTCATTATCACCGTTAGTAAACAGGATCGCATTTTCATCACAGCTTTCAAGTATGTTCTTAGAATAATCCCAAGCTACATAATTTCCTGATCTATTAGAAGTGAAGTAATTTGCTTTGATTTGCATTACAGGTATTATTAAAGCTATGATAACCAATGGTATTATCAATTTTCGTAATAGCTTTCCATCCTTAAATGCTTCCGCTATAGATGTAATTCCCATACCGATCCAAAGTGCAAATATGAAGAAAGATCCTACATAGAAATAATCTCTTTCTCTAGGCTGACCCCAATCCTGATTTTGATATATAACAAGACCGATACTCATGATAATAAATAGAGCCATCATTGCTGTAGCTTTTTTCCAATCTTTGAAGAAATGGTGCAATGCTCCCCAGATACCTGCAAATAAAGGAATTGCTAGAAGACCATTCAAAGAGACAATTTGTTTAATAGCATCGAAATTTCTGCCGACAAATTGCCAATTGAAATACCTAATATACATTTCAACGATTTGGTATTTCCATAAGAATGTCCAATGACCTTTCCAAGGATCACCGGCACTACCTGGTGAAACACCCATTTTTTGAAGAGATTCTAAATACTTTCTATTGGCTTCACCGAAGAACATAGTGACAGCATTCTTTAATTGCTGTTCATCACCGTATTGCTCTCTATTAAGGTAAGCCATCATTCTTTCTAAATTCGATGGGTCATTTTCATTTATCGGAGGATTCAATCCGGCTCTAATATATATCATCAAATAAGTTGAGTATCCAAGTATCAGAAGTAGCGGCATAATAAATGCCAAAGACACATCTGCATTTTCATCACTTTTCTGGAATATCCAAGTTAGGAAGATAAATATAAACAATGAATAAATTTTCATATCCAGAGGGAATGCAAATAATACTAAAATAGAAATGAAGACACCTGATCCGACTATAATACTCATTCTCTTGTCATAGAACCACATTATAAAGATGATAACGGGCAATGTAAGTATATTAAGCAAATGTACACCCGTACCTAAACCAACCATAAGCATCAGCAGTAAAATATATTTTGCCGAATCTTCTTCATGATGTTTTTCAGCCCAAACTAATACTAACCATATTATCATAGCGGTAAAGAACATGCTTAAAGCATAAACTTCAGCTTCAACAGCATTGAACCAGAAAGTGTAAGTGAATGCAAATGTTAAAGCACCGATAATAGAACTACCATGAATTATAAAATAATCATATATGTCCTTTGGTGCTCCACGCCAATTTTTAATTAGTCTTACACTGGTTAAATATAGGATCATTACTGTAAACGAACTTGCCAGCACGGATATTAAGTTAACTCTAAGACCAATATCACCAACGATCGGTATCATAGAAAATAATCTTCCAAGCATTAGGTAAAATGGTGCTCCCGGAGGATGGGGGATACCCATGATATATGAAGTAGTAATAAATTCTCCACAATCCCAGAATGATGTAGTTGGTGCCACAGTTATCATGTAAATTATAAAAGAGATCAGGAACACTGATGCTCCAAGTATCCTATTGATCTTTATTTCGTTATAATCCTTCATTCAATTTTCCGTTTATTTTTATTATATTTAACTGAAATTATAGAGTATGTGTAAATCCCTACTAATATTCCTACAATATCTGCGAACACATCTAAAATATCAGGATCTCTGACCCCGCCGAAGACCCCTGTTGAAAAGAATCCTACAAAACCTTGATGTATTTCATCTGAAATGGCGAATATAGTTGCAAATACCAGAGTATAGATGGCACTTTTCTTAAAGTTAAACTTTCGGGAATGTATAAAGTATCTTATCAGAAGTACTCCTAGAATAGAATATTCTGTGATATGCATGATCTTATCTTTAGCAACAAATCCATGTGATGATGTTTTTATATTCAACCCGGATACAACAAAAATAGCTAACGAATATGCGATCAAAACATATTTTGTGAGCTTAGGCGAATTTATATGTAAAAACAATGATCTGATCAATTTTTAACCTTTTCCTTCTAAGAATGATTGCTTTATTTGTTCAATAGTCATCTTCTTTCCGAGTAGGACCATTAATTTTAATCTGGCTTTATCGCCTTTGAGATCACCTGCCATTATTGCACCGGCTTCTTCAAGCTGTTTAGCGCCGCCCTCATAAGCATAGATACCCAAGACTCTACCAGTTGGCACTCTTGAAGTTATTATAACAGGAATTCCTAATTTGATAGTATCTAATATTCCTGCTTTTATCTCAGGGTTTACATTGCCTCTACCAAAGGCTTCTATGA
>WTAK01000342.1 GCA_013139625.1 Candidatus Delongbacteria bacterium
AAATGATATTTTAGTTGAAACGATAAAAGTTGAACCGGGCCCTTTTAATTTAAAGCAAACATCATTTCAACATGGAATAAATGATGTAAAGGTGAAAATTGAAAATGATATTGGCGAAACACAAGAAATAGATATTGATGCATTTTCTAATGCATTACAATTACAAAAAGGATTAAACCAATATTCATTTAATTTAGGTCTTTGTAGTAATTATAATGAAAATATGTATGAGTATGATGAAAAAAGTCCATTATTGTCGTTTTATTATAGAAGAGGGTTGAATAATAGATTGACATTAGGTGCATATTCTCAAGTTAAATTGGATCAGATGCTATTTGGGATTGGAAGTAATTTTAGTACAGGGATTGGAAATTTTGATATTGATATAGCAACAAGTAAAACGGATTCAGTTGAAATTGATTATGCCGGAAAGTTATCATACAATTATTTTAATAATAATTTAAAACAAAATCCATATCAACGACAATGGAAAGCAACATTTGAATATAAAGGAACTGAGTTTTCAAATCTAAATGTACTTAAACCTCATAATGAATTATCTTATATTTTAACTGGTTTTATGAATCAAAGGCTTACGAGCACAATGAGTACATCTCTGAGCGCATCTTACAGCTTAGGAAATGATAATGTTGGAAATGCTTACTCATATTCGTTATCTTTATCTAAGAGCTTTAAATCTAATTTAAGAATATCTTGTTCCTTTAGTAATCAAAGAAGAATTGGAGAGAAAGATAATTTGCGTGCGAGCTTGAATTTTATGTTTAAACCAATGATTAGGAATATGATCAATTCATCATATAATTCAATGGATCATAACTCTAAATTGAGTTGGTATTATCATTCAAAAAATAACAAAGTACGGAACGATCTTACTACGAATTATTCAGAGAATAATCCGCTAAATTTCAGTAACCGATTTTCATATTCAGGTTATAGAGGTGATGTTTCAATGATTTATAATCTAGATGAATCTTCTGATGGAGTTTTTAACAATAATGTTAATATTTCAGGAAATACATCAATAGTTTTTGTTAATGGAAAATTCGGATGGAGTAAAACTATTAGAAATAGTTTTGCACTGGTAAAGACAAATGATGTATTAAAAGGTCATAAAGTTGGTATTCAGCGTAGAGATAAAGGAGTATATCAATATTCGTCAGATATGTTTGGTTCGGCGGTATATACGAATTTAACGCCTTACAGAGTCCAACAGTTTGATATTGAACTGCCGGATATTCCTGTTGGTTATGAAGCTAATGCAGGTGAGCAGATATTGTTGCCGACATATAAAAGTGGATTTCTAATAGATGTTGAAGCAAAATCTTTTATTTTCGCAAGAGGAAGGTTGGTTGATAAAGATAATAAGCCATTAGAAAATATTACCGCAAGAGTAGTTCCTTATGGTAGGTTTCATGAAGAAGAAAAAAGTATTTTTACAAATAAAGGCGGATATTTTTATGTCTCAGGTTTAAAACCCGGAAGTTATACAATTGAGTTTGATTCGGAGGATTATAAACCTGTAAAGATTAAGATCTTAAAGAAGAATAAACAGGGTTATTGCAAACTTGGATCACTAAAGGTGGATGAGACCAAACGTTTTAAATACAATTATCTAAAGAAATAAAGAAAATTATAGAATCTCTTAATTTGTAAAAAATGAACATAAATGTGTTCATTTTTTTATTTAAAGATGTGTAAATAAAGTCAATACTTAAAATAGTTGAAATGTCATTATAATAGTATCGCGATGGTGATTTGAAAGATGTTTTAGCTTTGCAATAAAGTTTGAATAATATTGGCACAGTATTTGCAAATAATATAAGTAAGTAAAAAAGGTAGTGAAGGATAAAATGAAAAGTATAAGAAAGCATATCGTGATTTTCATAATACTTGTTTCAATTACTCAATTGCTTGGACAAAGAAGTAGCAGAGGTGAAATAGCAGTTAGATTGATTCCTGCCAATAGAATCTCAACAGGATATTGTCAAAGAGGTCTAATTGATCTAGAAGTAAATTTAAATCAAAATAGTAAAGATGTTATTCTTGTGAATGATATATCAATATCCAATAATACATTAGCAGGTTGGGAATTGTCAGCAGAATCAGTTAATAAAGGTAAACTTAAGAATGGTACCTCAGAATTAAATTATTCAATAAGTGTACTTGATAAGAAAATTGAATTGACAAGCAAGACAAAAATACTATCAACAGAAGGTCTTGGAAAAGCAAATTCTACCAAATTCGATCTTAAAATGGATATTTCTAATGAAGATATATCAGTAGACAAATCATTGTTAAACGGAATCTATAAAGATACGATTAACTTAACTTTATATTCAAATGACTAGAGAAAAAGGGGAGATAAAATGAGAAAACAAATTATTCAAATCATATTAGTCATAATTTTTCAAATTGTTAGTATTAACTTAGCAGCTGCATATTTTGTAAATGAACCTCAAATAGACATCAAGAAAGTTCAAGTTAAGGAATTGCAAAAGCAAAAAGCAAAGTTTAAGTACAAATTAAAGAAAGGATTTCATCGGTCACTCAATTCATTGTTACAGTAGAAAAATTGATAAAGCATTGAATTATAATATTGCACTGCATACCTATATCAGTTATATTATTAAAAGATAAAAAATAAATATTTTAAGACAAACATTATATAACCACCATGGAGAATCATTGTGGAAAAACTAGATAACAATCAACTGAAAATTCTACTCGTAGAAGACAGCGAAGATGATATTTATTTGATTTCAAAAGCTTTAGATTTTGAGAATATTGATCTAAAGATTATCAGTGACGGGGTAGATGCATACGAGTATTTGAAAGATAACAATAATGATGTAAATGTTGTTCTGCTGGATTATAAGTTGCCGGGTTTAGATGGTTTTGAGATCATGGAAAGATTATCAGATAAGATTGATAATTTCGCAGTACTATTTTTAACAGCTGATACTTTGGTAGAAACAGCTGTACAGGCTATGAAATTAGGAGCAATGGATTTTTTCCCAAAATTTAAAGATTATAAGACCCTTTATGATCAGGTTGTAAAAATTTATTTGAGGCATGCCAAGATACTAGAAGGAAAAATATTAAAAGAAGCTTTGATCTCCAGTGAAAAAGAATATAGAATGATGTTTGAAAGTATCCAAGATATCTACCTTGAGATCACTAATCGGGGGCAAATAATAGAGATAACTCCATCTGTTAAAAGCATTCTAGGTTATGATAGATATGAGGTAAAAGGCTCACTATTAAGTTACTATTTTAAGGACAAAGCGATTTTTGAGAAAATTCAATCTAAAATAGTATCAGGCGAAACATTAAAGAATTTTGAAATTGATCTTATAGATAGCAAAGGAGTAGAAATTAAGTGTTCAATGAATCTTTCGAGGATCCAAAGTAAAGAAAATG
>WTAK01000149.1 GCA_013139625.1 Candidatus Delongbacteria bacterium
ATTTCAGTTTTTTTTTATTCTTAATTGTCAATTGTCCATTGTAAATTGTCAATTGATTACGATCTTCTAATCTTCAAATAAATTTAATTTTGTCGAACTCTTAATTAATAATACTGGTGGTAAATTGTTGTATTTTGAAAGTCCTTCCTGTAAGAATTCTTCATTCAGCTTAAACTTTCTTTCATCATCTTCCATAACAAAATAACCCGGCAATCCCATCATTATAAGACCTGCTTCACTAGACATAGTATGCATATCATCAAAAAATGGAGTTTCAGAGAATGGTATGATCTCAATGTCACCTGACAATCTTGCTTTTTCCAAAAGTACAACCATTTCTTCTCTTGCAGTCTCTTCATTTTCATTTTGACCTAATTTCCTGATGATTCTAAGTTTACTATCATTTTTAGTTTTTGTAGATTTTAAAGAAATGTTAATTATATAGGCTAAGAGAACCATTAGATTTCCGTTCTTCTCACCTCTCCACCAAATATCAATATCATGGCTCTTTGAAAATAGATCGCCACTTTTTAATAAAAGAATATTCTTCTTCAGTTTAAGAATCCTGCTAAATACTGTAACATTGTCGATACTGGTATCATAATCCAGAAGAACTGTATTGGTTACTATATCTCCCGGAAAGCTAATTTGTAAAATACTCGATATCGCTTTTGATGGATCTAAAACTTGAACAACATTTAAAGGTATCCCACCTTTTTTTGATCTTGGTCTGAACGGAATTCTTTCATCAATATCTTTGTTTAGTATGTTCATGTGTACCAAACCTTTGTACGATGCAATAATATCTGAGAGATATTTAACGCTTTTTATTCCTTCGACTTTGTCCGCAAAAGCAATTGACGAAACAACCGGTCTCCAATTCTTTGAACCCTGAACAATAGAATTCAATCTTGTAAGCCCTTTAGAAATGAAGAAGAAAAGAACTCCCCACCATACTCCTTCTAACTTACCACCTGCTTTGTATTTTAGGATCAGTCTAAATATAAAATATTGAAATACTATCAGCAATATTCCTACCCACCAACTAAATAAAATAATGATGAACATCGAAATAGCAAATCCGTAGAAATTAATTAACCAATGCCCTTTGGATGTAGGTCGAAATGAAGGATTTCCACTAATTCTCTCCATAAATGCAGATAAATTCAATGACCCGTATACTAATAAGAATAATATACCGACGATCATTGCAGCCATACCAATATCACCCATCCAAATTACGATAAACCCTATTACAAATGAAACCAGAGTTGCAAATCTTGGTTCTGTACCATTTTTCTTGAAATCATTGCCTAGAAACACCAATGCTTTTGGAAGAATCCCATCTTTTGAAAGGCTTTGTAGCGTTCTAGGTGAAGTCATAAAAACACTAAGAGCTGAAGAGCTTGTCGCAAATAAAATACCTACAAGTATTGTGATACTTAATGTATTATTAAAAGAACCATTTGAAGAAGATAATATATTTGGCAACAAAGCTCCGTTAGTAAATATACCTCCATCTATCATAGAAAATATTATAGTAGAAATTATATATATTACAAAAGTAATAGCAATAGCGTAAAAAGTACCCTTTACAAGGCTTTTTTTCGGATCTTTCAGATCTCCACTCATTCCTATTCCCGCATCAATTCCTACTACTGCTGGAAAGAATTGTGCAAAAGCAATAAAGAATATACTAATTGAGATAGTTTTATTACCCCACAGATTCATACCTTGAAAATCATTAAACAATTTACTTCCTTCAAATTCTAAACCCATGGATGGAGCAATGAATATCGCTAAGATACTCGCACCAAGAACATATAAGATCAATGTTTGAATCTTGAGTGTAAAATCTGCACCAAACATAACTACAATAAAAAAGACACAGAATATTATACTTGAAAGAATTTGCTTTTGTAGAAGAATGTCAGCTGGAGTACTACCCGCAAAGAGAGAATAATCTTTTAGTAAAGGAGCAATAATACTATGCAATGGTTCTGCAAAACCAATTGAATAAAAACCAATTGAAGCTGCTTGTGCAAAAAACAACTGAATTCCAATAGAACCACCCATTGCTTTGCCTAATGATCTTTTAACAAGTGCATACATTCCTCCTGCACCCACTGTATTTAAATTTGTGGTGATATCTGCCAATGAAAATGTCGTTGCTATGGTGACAGAATGTGCTAAAACAACTATTATCAACATATATACTAATCCGACCTTAGCAGTAAGCAAAGGTAATAATAAAAATAAAACTGTTCCCAACAATGCTTCAGATGATGGAACAAACACACCCTTAAAAGTACCGAATTTCTTCTTTGGCATTTATCTTAAATCCTTAATTATTTTTCTTAAATATAAAAAATCTAACCAAAATAGTAAATGAAATAAAAAAGCCGCTTGATAAGCGGCTTTTTAGCGGGAGATGAGGGACTTGAACCCCCGACAAATTGATTAACAGTCAACTGCTCTACCAACTGAGCTAAGCTCCCGTAATTAATCAGAGCCAAATATATGTATTAAATAATAAGTTGTCAAGCAAAATTTACAAACAATATCGAATAAATAAATATACTATTTTGAGATTCGTTCTTTAAACCCACCCCATCCTAACTTTTCCCTTAAGAGCATATAAAAATCGCTATCATCAAACTTAATGAATTTAGCTGTGGTTTTAGACTTTTTTATGACGATCTTTTTAAGAGAATCAATATTGATATTTGTTTGTCCATCGCCGCTTAATATCATCTTATTATCCGAACTTTCAGCAGTAAGTGTTATAACTGAATTGTCAGGAATTACAACAGGCCTCATCGCTAATGCATGTGGAGATAGCGGAGTAATTATAAATGCCGAAACACCGGGCTGAACAATCGGTCCATTCGCAGACATATTATAAGCAGTAGAACCGGTTGGTGTAGAAATAATTAAACCATCCGAAGTATAGGTAGTAAAATATTTCCCGTTTATATCAACAGAAACTTTCAGCACTCTCTGAGAAGCACCTTTGTCTATTACAATATCGTTCAATGCACAAATTTTCTTATCTTCGTAAAAAGCATCTAGCATAATTCTTTCTTCAATATGATAATTGCCTTCTTCGATCATTTTTATTCGATTTATAACTTCATTTTCTTTAACATCTGCTAAAAAACCTAACTTCCCGAAATTAACTCCCAAAAATGGTTTTGAAGTTCCGGTAGCGTTCCTAGCAGTTTCTAAAAGCGATCCATCACCACCCAGAACAATTATTATATCCGAATCTTTGATCAATTCTTTTTTTGTTTTTACCGG
>WTAK01000431.1 GCA_013139625.1 Candidatus Delongbacteria bacterium
TTCTCTTTATCTGCAATTGAAGTAATTTTTCTACATCTTCATAGGTTACTTCTCTGATAAACTTCTTTTCGAAAGGGATAAAAGCATCTTTGATAGTGTTGAGGATCATGTTGTAATCTGTCAACTCTTCAATTTTCTTATATATCCTGTTCTCAATGAATATCTGAGCTAATGTCTTTGCATGGAATTTTTCTGAAAGATTGTTCAACTGTAACTTGAGCTCTAATTCGAGGTTCTTTACAAGTATGTCTGTTGTGTAATGAATTATCTCTGTCACAGAATGTATTTCAGGTACTTTATTACTGATACTCAACAACGATGGCGATATTGGTTTCTCGCAATCAGTGAACGCATAAAGTGCACCTATCGCATCATCTGAAGTATATCCTCTTGCAAGATTTATCTCAATTTCGACCTTATCTGTTGTATAATCATTGATAGCAGATATTCTGATCTTTCCACGCTTAGATTGTTTTTCTATTGATGAAATTATAGATTCTGTTGTGGTGCCGTAAGGTAACTCTTTGATCAAGAGTTTTTTATCTGAGACTTGTTCAATGACCGCCCTTACCTTAATTTTACCATTACCATCATTATATTCACTAACATCAATTATTCCACCCTGCGGAAAATCAGGGTATAATTGAAATTCTTTACCTTGCAGATATTTTACTTGGGCTCTTAGAACTTCATTGAAATTATGTGGCATTATCTTAGTGGACATACCAACGGCAATACCTTCAACTCCCATAAGTAAAAGTACGGGTATTTTTGCTGGGAATACTACCGGCTCAAGATTTCTTCTATCGTAAGAATCTATGAATTCAGTTATATCTTTGTTGAAAAGGACTTCTTTTGCTAAAGGAGTTAATCTAGCTTCAATATACCTTGCAGCAGCAGCATTATCACCTGTGAAAATATTACCGAAATTTCCCTGCTTATCAATGAACAAATCCTTATTTGCGATCCCTACGAGAGCATCTGCAATAGACTTATCACCATGAGGATGAAACTGCATTGTATGACCAACTATATTTGCAACTTTATTGAACCTGCCATCGTCCATTCTAAACATAGAATACAAAACTCTTCTCTGCACAGGTTTAAAACCATCCATGATATCAGGAATTGCTCTTTCCTTTACAACATAGTTGGCAAATTCTAAAAAATTTGCATTTATAAGTGATTTTAAGTTACCCATTACATATACCTATTTACTACAAGTTTACCTACAATATATATCCTATAGACCTATTAATTCGTTGATCTTATCTCTGAGTTTTTTTGCTTCTTCGGCTGCTCTTTCGGCAAAATCCGACCCACTTGAAGCATAAATTATACCTCTGGATGAATTTACTAAAGCTAAAACTCTCTCTTTATCGAAACCGTATTTCACAGTATTTTCAAGATCTCCACCTTGAGCACCTATACCGGGGATCAAGTATGGCATATCCGGTGTCATTTTTCTGATATTCTCAAACATCTGAGGATGAGTAGCACCTACGACAATTCCACAGTTCTTTTTTACATTCCACTTATTGATAGTTTCTATCACATGCTCATAAAGATACTTTCCATTTTCTAATTTCATCATCTGAAAATCATTTGAGCCTTTGTTCGAAGTCAAAACTAAGATAAATACACCCTTATCTTCTCTGTCGAGGAATGGACCTATCGAATCTTCACCCATATACGGGCTAACAGTCACAGCGTCACAGTTATATTGATCAAAAAATGCGGTAGCATATTTCTTTGAAGTATTACCAATGTCACCTCTTTTAGCATCAGCGATCACGAAAACATCATCATCGATGTAAGAAAGTGTTTTTTCGAAGTCACTTATACCGGAAGTACCAAATTGCTCATAAAATGCCAAATTAGGCTTATATGATGCAACATATTCCTGAGTTGCTGCAATAATTTCTTTGTTGAATTTTGCAATTGGATCTTTCTCGTTCTTCAAAATATCAGGAAACTTGCCAAGATCAACATCAAGCCCAACGCATAAGGCTGATCTTCTTGACTTTATCGTAGATACTATCTTATCAGTAAAATTCATTTTACACTCTATTTATTATTGAATAATTCCGAAAATAATATATAATATTTTGAAGAAAATATCTAATAATATTTTAATCATTTTTTAAATATTTATCAAGCCATTCACATATTTCATATAATACATGCAAATTGGATTCTCTAGACTGATATCCATGCCCTTCGTATGGCAACATGACAAGTTTAACCGTACCTCCGTTACCTTGAACTGCCGAGAACATTCTCTCACTCTGTAATGGATATGTCCCTGAGTTACTATCTTCAGCACCGTGTATCAAAAGAAGTGGTGTTTTTATCTTTTCAGCATTCATAAAAGGTGATGCTTTCTGATAGAATTCTTTTGCCTGCCAATATGGTCTTTCCTCACTTTGAAAACCGAAAGGTGTCAAAGTCCTATTGTAAGCTCCGCTTTTTGCAATTCCTGCCTTGAAATAGTCAGTATATGCCAAAAGATTTGCTGTCATAAAAGCTCCGTAACTGTGACCTCCAACCGCAACTCTGTCCCTATCAATAAGACCTCTGCTATCCAAATAATCTATTGCTGCCTTTGCATTCATGCCGATTTGTTTTACAAAAGTATCATTTCTTGTTTGAGTATCCCCAATTATCGGCATAGCTGCTCTATCAAGAACAATATAGCCATGTAAGGCCAGATATTTGATAGAAGCTCCCCAGAATCTGGTGTAAGTGTATTGAGATCCTGATATCTGTGAAGCCGTAGAAGTTTCAGTATATTCTCTTGGATATGCAGAAATATAGAGTGGATATTTTTTCTTTGGATCATAGTCATTCGGCAAATATAGTTTTCCGCTGAGGAGTAATGAATCCTCTCTGAAATAAGTAACCAATTCTGTCTTTATATCTCTGACTTGAGGTGCGTAATCAATATTTTTACTAATCTGTTTTCTTTCGTTCGTAGTACGATCTAAGATAAAGTAATTTCTTGGCTCTGTATTCGATTCATGTCTAATACATATCTTATTTATATCATTACTTATAAAGCCTCTAAAATTTTCATAATTTTTATCTGCACATTTGAAGAGTTGCTCTTTTTTGTCTGTTTTCAATGAAAATTTATTCAAAAATGGAAAATTCCCTTCAGGTGAATATCCCTGTCCATAAAGAAATACATTATCATTCTGCAATTTTATAACTTTATATCCGTTTGGAAGTATTGTTGTGACAAATTCACCCGGATCTGCATATTTTTCATTCTCAGAAAGATCAAATAGAACTTTATCCTCAAATTCATTGTTGTAAGATGCATAATAAGTCTTCATCCATTCGTTCTCTCTGTCGTAATCAAGGTAGATGAAAGTGCCTTTCTTCTCTGTAAAGCCGGAAACATAACCCCTATTTCTTGTTTTTAAGAAAAGATCTTTTCTCTCTGTGAAAGGTGAAGATATCTTGTAAAAATAATCTCTGTAAGCTACTTTTTTCTTTGGATTTCCTTCATCTTGAGCTTCTGTCCAATAGATAGTTGCATTTTCTGTCGGAATCCAATCAGGATATCTTAAACCGATCTCGGTTCCACCAATAGGGATTTGGTCCTGGATACCTTTTGTAATAAGCTCTTTTATCTGCTTTCCACCCTTATCAAGTATGGATTGCGTGTATCCAAATCGGTAATAAGGAGCTGTGAAAGAATAAGGTTTATTCGCTCTTTTTATCAAGAAGTAATTTCCATCAGGCGATTCATCGAATTGCCTATAAACTCCGGGTTCTCCTATCTTAGTTTCTTTGCCTGTAGAAAAATCAAGCTTCACAAACTGAGATGTGAAATAATAATCAAATAGCTTCATATCAAATTCTGTTTCAAGAAGATTTGTGTATGTCCTCAGCTGAGAAACTTTTCCATAACTTTCTTGTATTCTTGGAGAAATATCTTCAACAGACCTTATCGGTGCAGGTTGACCATCATGGGAGATCCTGGCTAAAAACAAATTTTTGCTATCAACTGCCCACTTCATTGCCATACTCATAATGGACATATTTACTCTTTTCTTATCGCTGAAGAGCATTTTGCCGGTATTTAGATCTACAACTCTGAGATAAACCCCATTCTCTTTTTCTGCTAAATATGCCACAAGTTTTCTATCCGGAGATACTTTGAACTTGATGATCTTATTATCTTCCGGAGGAGTTAAATTTGTCTTTTCTCCGGTATCAAGATCTACAAGTTTTAGATAAAGTTCAGGGTAACTATTTATTTCACTGTGTAATTTGGGAATAATGATCTTACCTGCAAGAGATAGTCTTTCTTGAGAAAGATTCTCCAATGACTTATATCTGGAATAAGTATATTCTATAGCCTTATTTGTACCTGTTACCAATGAAATAATTTCATTCTGAGGTGCTTCGAATACGTCTAAAATTGCCTTCGGGGGGAGTTTGTAATTTCCTGCAAATATCAACGTGATGACTAATAATAATGAAGTAATATATCTTTTCATTGTTTATCCTGATTTTATTTGAAATTAAAAATATAAAAAAAAATTGTGTATTGCTATGATAAAAATTGTAAAAATCAAGCAAAAGGTCACTATATGGCACTTTGGTCGTTGTATCTTGGGATATGGAAAACCAAGAAAAACATTGGATTATTAACCTCCATAAGCTACCTTCTTTGGAGTAACTTAAATAGAATTTTAAAAGGAATATTATGCGTAAATTGTTACAGAAATATTTTGGGTTTGCAGATTTCCATCCCTTACAAAAAGAAATAATTGAGGACATTCTTAATAATAATGATGCACTCGTCTTAATGCCAACCGGTGGAGGTAAGTCATTATGCTATCAATTACCTGCTATAATAAAAGATGGTCTAACCATTGTCATTTCTCCACTCATCTCCCTCATGAAAGACCAAGTTGATTATTTGCAGTCTATCGGAATCTCTGCAGTTTCAATAAATAGTGGTATGGATTATGACGACATAGATAAAATAAGAACGCAGTTAACAAATAAAGAGATTAAGCTTTTATATGTAGCACCTGAAAGAATTATGACACAAAAATTCCTTAATTTCTTACACCAATTGGAAATAAGTTTAATAGCTATAGATGAAGCACATTGTATTTCTGAATGGGGGCATGATTTTCGTCCGGAATACAGTAAACTAAATCAGCTGAAAGAACATTTCCCAAATGCTCCGTTAATAGCACTAACTTCAACTGCAATTCCTCAAGTTCAAGATGATATTATTCGACAATTAAATATGGAAAATTCCAAGCTTTATAAAACAAGTGTAAATCGAAAGAATCTATTTTATCAGGTAATGCCTAAGAAAAAAACATATCAGCATATATTACACTATGTGAAAAATCATGCAAACGATTCAGGAATAATCTATTGTCAGAGCAGAAAAAATGTTGAAAAGATAGCAGACAAACTTCAAAAAGACGGGATTCGAGCTTTGCCTTATCATGCCGGCTTGCCATCTGAAGTTAGAATAGAGAATCAGAGAAAATTCATCAAAGATAATGTAGAGATTATTGTGGCGACAATAGCTTTTGGAATGGGTATAGATAAACCTAATGTTCGATTTGTAATTCATCACGATCTACCTAAAAGTATTGAGGCTTATTATCAGGAAACAGGCAGAGCTGGAAGAGATGGTCTTGAAAGTGAGTGCATCTTATTCTTTAGCTATGGAGATAAAATTGTACACGATTTCTTTATTAAGAAGATTGAAGATGATAAATATCGTCAAATTGCCACCAGAAAACTTAGGGATGTAATTAATTTCAGTACCAGGAATATATGCAGACGTAAATATTTATTAAATTATTTTGGAGAAGAATACAATGTGGATAATTGTAATAAGTGTGATATATGTGTTCCTGTTGAAGAAATTGAATTAGTATCATACTCAAAGGATAGAGTTAGAAAACCTAAAGTTAAGAAATCTGCGAATATTCAAAATTTAGAATATGATGAGAAGTTATTTGAAGTTTTAAGGTCATTACGAAAGAAAATTGCTGACGAAGAAAAAAAGCCTCCATATATTGTGTTTTCAGATGTATCACTAAAGGATATGGCTGCCCTACATCCCCAAAATCTGGATGATTTTCTAAATATCAGCGGAGTCGGTGAATTCAAATTGAAGAAATATGGTAAAATATTTACAGATAAAATTGTTGAATACTTTAAAGGCATTTGAAAGGGAAGATGAATTAATGATTTGAATTTGTCGGGCTATGATAAAAAATAATATCCCTTGGGATATCCTAACCCTCTTTCAAAAATCACTTGACAAACATCCCCAGTGTATTACATTACCAATACACCAACACAGCAAAAAGGAAAAGCTATGAGTGATAATAACGAAATATATTTCCAGATCCATCCAAGTTCCGGAATACCTATATATAAACAAATAGTCGAACAAGTTGAAAGATTAGTCGCCAGCGGTCATTTATCCCCCGGAGATGAAATACCTTCTGTTAGAAAAGTGGCAACACATTTTGAAGTCAACCCTATGACAGTCTCTAAAGCGTATAGCACACTTGAAGCTTCAAATATCTTAGAAAGAAGACGAGGAAGAGGTATGGTCGTAGCTTCCAGTACTGAAAATACAAAAACTGTTAAAGAAAGAATTGAATTTATAAAACCAAATTTAGAAGAGATCGCAGAACAAGCAAAACAACTTGATCTACCGAATGATAAGATCCTTGCATTATTAAAACAACTATTGGAGAATAATGATGGAAAATAGTGAAATAGTATTAAAATTAGAGAATGTAAGTAAAAGTTACGGTGATAAAACTGTTCTTAAGAATATTAATCTTTCCATCAAGAAAGGAACTATAATGGGTCTTGTCGGAAAAAATGGGTCCGGAAAAACAACAATGATAAAAGGATTATTGGGTCTTTTAAAATTAGACGATGGAAAAGCAAGTTTATTCGACCAAGACTCCTGGGACCTTCCTCCTGAAACAAAACAAAAGATCGGTTATGTACCTCAAACAATAAACATGTTCGACGGTTGGATGACTGTTGCTGCAATAATTGAATATGTCAGTGTGTTCTATGATAATTGGAATAATGAAAAAGTATCTAAACTTTTACAAGACTGGAATTTAGATCCTAAATCCAGATTCAGATCCCTTTCTGAAGGAGAAAAACAAAAAGTTGCTATAATATTAGCAATGGGGCATGAACCTGAACTTTATATATTTGACGAACCAGTAGCGAGTCTTGATCCTGTTGCAAGAAGATCTTTTATAAAAGAACTCATAGATTTAAACTTGGACTCCGGCAGTACTATGCTATTCTCTACTCATATTACTTCTGACCTTGAAAGGATCGCTGCTGATGTGGCACTGCTTAAAGATAACAAGATTCATTATGTGGGTGACCTGTCTAAACTAAAGGAGTTACATGGAGAACAAATGAGCCTTGAAGATATCTTTTTAGAAATTAATAAATAATATCGGAGATTAATATGAAAACCTATTTACAAATATATAAATTCATATTCAAAGCTATGCCAAAAATTAGTATCGGTTTCTTGATACTAATGCTATCAACGACTTTTTATAAAGTATTCTTTTTAGAACCTGGACATAATTTATTTTTTATGGAAAACGTAACCATCGATCAAATTATCTTCAGAATTTTATTCGTTTTATCTTTAATTGGTTCTTATGGCTATCTTTTTGGATTGATGAGAGAGACTGTAACAACGGATATTTTTCTATTAATTCCACAAATTAGAAAAAAATCCGTTGTTTTTACTTTTGGTAATTTTTTCCTGATATATATCTGGGCGGTACTGATTTTAGGATTTTCTGATTCAATGCATTTATTGTATTTTACAATGCTTAGTTTGTGGTTTTTATCAATTTGCCTGTCATTGTTTTTCTTTGATAATATTTCAATTTATCGATCCAATAAATATTGGGTTTTCAAGTTGTTCTTTTTAATTTTCAGTATCTCTGGTCCATTAGTTATATTGAAAGACCCAATGAAACAACCTGTTCTTTATATCGTTATAATTTCTGTATTTCTACTTGTCATATTTTATCAAATAATAAATTTTTTACATAATTATATTAATCTAAATTTTAAAACTGATATTACTAAAAGCGGGCTAGGAAAAAAAGCAAATTTCTTGCAAAACATTATTGATAATATGTATGAAGGAAATTATACTTCAACAGCTAATAATCTTAAAAACATTAAACTAAATAAACGTTATTTTGCATTATTTAACATTACTCTTTTTGGACCAATAATGACAAAAACATGGTTCTCTATAGGAGCTTTAATTTCTTTGACCTATATCAACCTTATTAATGAGTGGTCTTTGAAAACTTTCATTTTAACAACTATCGGTTATTTTAGTTTTTTAGCAATCGTTCATGCACGTAAATGTTTCAAGCAAAAAGA
>WTAK01000103.1 GCA_013139625.1 Candidatus Delongbacteria bacterium
AAGAAAAAATGGTTGATAAAGATGGTAACGATAAAAAATCTTACATCAGAATGGAAGGTAATAAAGTTTATAAATATGCAGTTAGAGCTATGATAGAATCTGCAGAAAAAGCTATGGAAGATGCTCAGATCACTGAAAAAGATATTGATATGCTTATTCCTCATCAAGCCAATTCCAGGATTATTGATGCAATTGCGAAAAGAGTAAATATGCCTGATGAAAAAGTTGTTAGAAATTTACAATATCTTGGAAACACCTCATCAGCTTCTATACCTGTAGCATTGGATCAAGTAAGAAAAGATGGTAGATTGAAAGATGGAGACGTTCTTCTCGTAGCTGCCTTCGGAGGTGGATTTACTTGGGGTGGATTAGTAATTAAAATGTAATTTGGAGTAATAATGTCTAAAATAGCTTTTATATTTCCTGGTCAGGCATCACAGTATGTAGGAATGGGGCAAGATCTTTATGAAAAATATGATATCGCAAAAGAACTTTATGATAAAGCCAATGATATTTTAGGATTTGATATTAAGAAAGTATCTTTTGAAGGTCCTTTGGAAGATCTTAAACAAACTAAGATCACTCAACCTGCAATATTCATAATGTCAGTTATCCTTGATAGAATTTTAAAAGAAAAAGGATTTAAACCTGAAATGACTGCCGGACATAGCTTGGGAGAATATTCTGCTCATGTGTGTGCTGAAACGATGTCATTCGAAAATGCACTGGAAGTTGTAAAACTTAGAGGTGAGCAAATGCAGAAGGCCGGTGAATCAAACCCCGGTACGATGGCAGCAATAGTCGGACTTAAAGATGAAAATATCGTTATTGAAGCATGTAAAGAAGCTTCAGTAGTAGGTATCGTTCAAGCAGCTAACTTTAATTCTCCGGGTCAAACTGTTATTTCCGGATCTATTGATGGCGTAAGAAAGGCAATGGAACTCTCTAAAGAAAAAGGTGCTAAGATAGTTAAAGAACTCGTAGTAAGTGGAGCATTTCACTCACCTTTAATGGAATCAGCTGTAAAACCTTTGACCGAGAAATTAGATACTGTTTCTTTCAATGACCCTAAGATCGCTGTAGTTCCAAATGTGACTGCAAAAATATCTACGGATAAAGAAGAAATGAAAAGCCTTCTTGTTCTTCAAGTTATGTCACCTGTAAAGTGGACAAAATCAGTAGAAGAGATGATCGCTAATGGCATTGATACTTTTATTGAAGTTGGTCCGGGTAATGTGCTGAAAGGACTTGGAAAAAGAATTTCAAGAGATGTAAGGTTCTTCGGAGTTCAGAATGTGGAAGACATTGATAATCTAGAAATATAAAATAACACTTGTAGGGGACGATTTATATTCGTCCCCTTTTTACATGGGGGAAATAATATGTTAAATGGAAAAGTAGCAATAATAACAGGTTCCGCAAGAGGTATTGGTAAAGCTATAGCAGAAGAATATGCAAAGAACGGTGCTAAGGTAGTTATTTCAGATATATTGCAAGAGTTAGCTGATGAAACTGCAAAAGAGATTCAAGAGAAGTATAATGTTGAAACTTTAGCAATAAAGGCTGATGTTTCAAAGATGGAAGAAGTTGATACTTTGGTAAAGAGTACAATTGAGAAATTCGGAAGTATTGATATTATAGTTAATAACGCCGGAATTACCAGAGATAACCTTATCATGAGAATGAGTGAAGATGAATGGAATTTAGTGATAGATATCAACTTAAAAGGTGTTTTCAACTGTATTAAAGCCGTTACCAGACCTATGATGAAACAGAGATCAGGCAAGATCATTAATATTACTTCAGTTGTTGGTCAAATGGGTAATGCGGGACAAATAAATTATTCAGCATCCAAGGCAGGCGTTATTGGCATGACAAAAACTTCTGCGAAAGAACTTGGATCTAGAGGGATCAAAGTAAATGCTATCGCACCAGGATTCATTGTATCTGAGATGACAGACAAGATGACTGACCAGGCAAAGGACAGCTTGATAGCACTTATTCCTGCAAAGAAACTTGGACAACCTTCCGATGTAGCCAATGCAGCAGTGTTCTTAGCTTCTGATAAAGCAGATTACATTACAGGTCAAGTAATCAATGTAGATGGTGGAATGGTAATGCAAGGGTAGGGAATTAAATTTAGAAGATAGAATTTAGAAATAAAAAAAGGGAGCATCGGCTCCCTTTTTCTTTGTGACTACATTTTAATATGTCATTGCAAATATTGCGATTCCGACACAGTAAATAGCGAAAATATACATACTAGATTTTTTTATCATCCAGACTAATAATTTCAAACTAAAATATCCAGTAATAAGAGCAGTAACGAACCCAACTCCAATAATAAATGGATCTACGCTGAATCCGGTTCCTATAACATCTTTAAGACCTATCAGAAAAGCTCCACCTATAGCCGGTAAAGAAAGTAAGAATGAATATGAAGCAGCAGTCTCTTTATCAATTGATAAAAATTTCGCAGTTGCAATTGTAGAACCGGATCTTGATATGCCCGGAATAATTGCAATACCTTGAACAATGCCGATGATTATAGAATCAAGAACAGATATTTGATCTATTTTCTTAAAAGCCCTTCTCTTTAGCTCGAAGGCAATAAGCAAGATAGCTGTTACCAATAAAGCTATCCCCACATAAAAAAGATTCGATGTCAATTCTTCAACCGCATCTTTAAATGTCAAACCTATAATTGCAGTTGGAACACTTCCAATTATAATCAGTGAAAAGAACCTTGAATCTTTACTATCAAAGAATGATTTCTTAACCCCTTCACCTTTCATCAAGTTTCTAACACCGTAAAATCCACCTCTAATAATATCTTTAATCGTATTCCGGTAGTAAATAACAACAGCGATCATAGTAGCTAAATGAAGTAAAATATCAAAAAATAGATTTGATTCTGTTTCTAAACCGGTAACTTTATGTAAAATTGCCAAATGTCCTGACGAAGAGACCGGCAAAAATTCAGTTAAACCCTGAATAAATCCCAACAATGCTGATTTTAATATTTCTTCCATATTCTTAACCTATATTATATCTTATTTTTGTTTTTTTCTTTAAGAGAGTGTTATTTTTTTTATAGCGAAACAACAGTTATTCTTTTGTTTGTTTAAAGAGGTATAAACGAAGGATTTCAAGGCGAAACATAATTTTCAAGCGAGTTTACTAAGGTAAACGAGTGAAGACAATTATGCTTTCAACGCCGAAATACAAAATTTATAACCTATAAACAGACAAAAGTGCATCTGACCGGGTTCGAACCGGCAACCTCAGGATCCGGAGTCCTGTATTCTATCCAGTTGAACTACAGATGCATCTTCATACATTATCTATTTCAAATACTCTTTGATCCTATTACTTACTTTCTCTACACTGAAGCCATATTCATCCATCACAACATTACCAGGTGCAGAAGAACCAAATTTATCAACACCAATATTTAAGCCATTTAGCCCTGTAAACTTACTCCATCCGAAAGTCACACCGGCTTCAATTGAAACTCTTTTACTTATTTCAGAACTTAGGACACTGTTCTTATACTCATCATCCTGTTCCTCAAATATCTCCCAACTTGGAATACTTACAACTTTAGTATTTATACCTTCAGTCTTTAATTTTTCATAAACATCTATTGCAAGATTAACTTCTGAACCTGCTGCAAAAATTACTGATACAGGATTTTCAGAATCTGCTACTACATAAGCACCTTTTTCCAATCCTAATGCACAACCATATTTTTCTCTATCAACTGTTACAAGGTTCTGGCGTGATAGTACTAGAACGTAAGGAGTGTCTGCATTTTCCATCATGTATTTCCATGCAACTGATACTTCGTTTGCATCTCCGGGTCTGATCACTTTAATATCCGGCATTGATCGTACTGACATTAGTTGTTCTACCGGCTGGTGCGTAGGTCCATCTTCTCCTACTGCTATAGAATCGTGTGTATAAATGTATATTACAGGTATCTTACATAACGCAGCTAGTCTTATCGAAGGTCTCATATAATCCACAAATGAGAAGAATGTACTTGTGAATGGTCTTAGACTACCGTGAAAAGAAATACCATTAGCTATTCCAGCCATTGCATGTTCTCTAACACCCATTCTAATATTTCGTCCATCTTGAACTATACCATCAAAATATCCACCATCCTTCAGGAATATCTTAGTTGAGCAACTTAGATCAGCATCTCCACCAACGAGCCATGGTAATTTATTACCAACAGCGTTCATAACTGTGTGATTTGATACTCTAGTTGCCATTGAAGTACCGACCTCAAATTTCGGAAGAGCCTCAACCCAATTCTCAGGTAGTTTTAGTTCTATAAAATCATTCAATTCTTTATTTAATTCCGGGTATTTAGAAGTATATTCATCTTTCTTCTTGCTCCAAGCTTCCCAAACTGAGACAGCCGAACCAATGATATTTTTAAAATTGTTTTTTACTTCTTCACTTACATAAAAAGTTTTGTCTGGATCCATTCCAAGGCTTTTCTTTGTAAAACTACTTCCTTCTACACCAAGAGGAGCGCCATGTGTCTTTTCACTACCCTGGTTAGGAGAACCGTATCCAATTGTTGTCTTAATGATTATCATTGAAGGCTTGTCAGTTACTTTCTTCGCAATACTAATTGCTTCAGCAATACCATCAATATCATTATCACCATCATCTACTTGAAGTACATGCCAACCATAACTTTCATATCTTTTCCTTACATCCTCAGTGAAAGTTAGATCTGTTGGTCCATCCAATGAAATATCATTTGAATCATACAGCATAACAAGTTTACCAAGTTTCATATAACCTGCTATTGAAGCAGCTTCTGAGCTTATACCTTCCATAAGACAACCGTCTCCAACAAAACAGTATGTATGATGATCAATAAGCTCGATATCTGAAGTATTAAATTTATTAGCTAACATTTTTTCAGCTATTGCCATACCTACAGCATTTGCAGCACCTTGACCAAGTGGACCCGTAGTAGTTTCCACACCGGCAGTATGTCCAAATTCTGGATGTCCCGGAGTTTTACTATTCCATTGTCTAAAATTTTTTAAATCATCAATCGAAAGATCATATCCGCAAAGATGCAGAACACTATACAAAAGTGCACTTCCATGACCTGCTGATAATACAAATCTATCCCGATCCATCCAATCAGGTTTATTAGGATTGAATTTCATGTGCTTAGCCCATAGGGAGTAAGCCATGGGTGCTGCTCCTAAAGGCAATCCCGGATGTCCTGAGTTTGCTTTATCAATTGCGTCAATACTAAGGGTTCTGATCGTGTTTACTGATTCCTTTTCAAATTTTTGAGCCATGATGTCTTCCCATTTAGAATTTTATTTGATGGATTATTTAATGTCAAATATAATATAAATAATTCTATATACTAGATTATTTTTTATTAATTTCTAAAACTATTAATTTCAAGTAGAATATTAAATTAAAATTGTTGAAAAATAGATATTTATAGCTTTGTATTTGTTGTACAGATATAAATCATAGAAGTGCATAAAAATAAGTTCTTTATTTTTGCACCGGTATTTCAAGGAGTAATATGTTATGAAGAAAGGAGCTTACAAAAGGTAAGCGACTTGAATGAATAATGTATTACGACGCGGAAAG
>WTAK01000387.1 GCA_013139625.1 Candidatus Delongbacteria bacterium
GGATGGTCAACTGGGTTCATTGCTGCACCCCTTACTGTAGGTCTTACACCTTTCCATCTAGTTCTTCCGGCCTTACCACTAACTTCCTTAAAATGGTCGATGTTTCCTACTTGTCCCAACGTTGCATAACAGTTCTGGTGGATCAATCTTACTTCACCTGATGGCATTTTTACATGACAATAATTACCATCTTTCGCCATTAATACAGCATAGGTTCCTGCTGATCTTATTATCTGAGCTCCTTTTCCGATCTTAAGCTCAAGATTGTGTATCATTTGACCAACTGGTATTGATTTTAAAGGCAAGGCGTTTCCAGTTTTAATTTCAACTTTCTCACCTGTTTCAATTCTATCTCCAACCTGTAAACCTGCAGGTGCAAGAATATACCTTTTTTCACCGTCAACATAGTTTAGCAATGCAATTCTAGCTGATCTGTTTGGATCGTACTCAATTGCTGCAACTCTTGCCACGATATTAAGCTTATTATTTCTTTTGAAATCAATAATTCTATAAGCTTGCTTGTGTCCACCACCAATATGTCTTGTGGTGATCCTTCCCAAGTTATTACGACCGCCGGTCTTGGTCTTCTTCTGGATCAATGATCTTTCGGGTTTTTTCTTAGTGATTTCACTAAAATCCGATATAACCATGTATCTTCTACTCGGGGTATATGGTTTGAATTTTTTTACTGGCATCTTAACTCCAAATTCTACTACTTTTCAACTAACAATTTTACGCTTGTCCGTATACGTCCAGCGTTTCACCCTTATTCAATGTAACAACAGCTTTCTTAAAATCACTTTTCTTGCCGAAAAACTTACCAACTCTTGCAGCTTTTCCAATGTAATTCACAGTGTTAACTCTTTTAACACTAACACCGAATTTCACTTCAACAGCCTTTTTAATTTCAATCTTGTTAGAATTTTTTTCAACTAAAAAAGTATATTGATTGTTAGCTTCTTGCAACATACTACTTTTTTCAGTAACTACCGGCTTTTTTAATATCAGCTTCATTTACGCGTTCACCCTATCGATTGTTATTAAAGCGTCCTTCTGAATTGCTATGTAATCGGCATTAACTATCTCATAAGTTGTAACCGTATCAGCAACTTGACATCGAATATTCTTGATATTACGAGCTGATTTTAAGATATTAACCGTATTATCATACTTAGAATCGTCGTCAATATAACTGTAAGAATCAACTAATACTAATACTTTTTTACCTAGCACTTCCATGCCCTTTAAGACATTAAGGAATTTTGTTGTTTTTGGTACATCGAACTTAAAATTATCAAAAACGAGAACACCATCACTAATTGCTTGATCAGAAAATGCTGATCTTTTCGCTAATAATTTTTGCTTCTTGTTCATTTTTAAAGTGTAATCTCTTGGTGAAGGACCAAAAGTTTTTCCACCACCAACTAAAAGAGGCGATCTCTTACTTCCACGTCTTGCTCCACCACTACCTTTCTGATTGATAGCCTTTGCCTGACTTCCCGAAACTTCAGATCTGCCTTTCGCTTTAGCAGTTCCTTGTCTTTGGTTTGCCAAATACACTTTTACAGCTTGATGAAGTATACTTTTGTTTGGTTCAATTCCGAAAACCACATCATTCAGTTCTACTTCTTCGGAGGTCTTTTTTCCCTCAATATCATACACAGCAACTTTCTTCATTATACCTCCTGCTTTCTGATTTTAAGTAATCCATTCTTACCACCAGGTACAGAACCTTTTACGAAAATAATATTCTTCTCTGGAATAATCTTCAATACTTCTAAATTACTTATGGTAACAGTATCATTACCCATTCTTCCAGCCATATGCTTTCCCTTCCATACTCTTGAAGGCCAAGCACATTGACCAATTGACCCTGTACCTCTTTTCGACTCGTGAGTACCATGTGATCTACCCTGTCTTTTCATGCCCCATCTTTTTATAACTCCCTGAAATCCTTTACCCTTAGAGGTTCCGGTTACTGCAAGTGAGTCTCCTTCATTAAAAATGGAAACATTTACTTCAGATCCTACTTCAAGTTCACCGGCACCTTCGAACCTAAATTCTTTCAAGAATCTTTTTGGAGTTACTCCAGCCTTTTGAAAATGTCCTTTCAACGGCTTGTTTACTCCTTTTTCTTTCTTTTCTACAAATCCAAGTTGAACAGCTTCATACTTATCCTTTTCAAGTGTTTTAACTTGAACAACAACACAAGGACCTGTTTCAACTATTGTTACAGGAAATTCTCTGCCGGTAGGACCGAAGAAACTGGCCATTCCTAGTTTTTTACCCATTATCACGTTCATACAATTCTACCCTACACTTTTACTTCAATGTTTACACCAGCGGGAAGCTCGAGCTTTGTCAACGCTTCCATGGTTTCCTGTGATGAGTTAAGAATTTCAACCAATCTTCTATATATTCTTTTCTCGAACTGCTCTCTCGACTTCTTATTCACGTGAGGAGAGCGAAGAACTGTATATATAGTCTTCTTAGTAGGCAGAGGAATAGGCCCGGATATTATCGCGCCTGTTTCTTTAGCCTTCTTAATGATCTTTTCGGTTGAAATATCAATCAAATGATAATCGTACGATTTCAATTTGATTTTTATTTTCTGTGCAGCCATTTTTACCTCTTAACTTTTACGCCTTTCGCAATTACTCTACTATCTCAGAAACTGCACCAGCTCCGATTGTTCTTCCACCTTCTCTAATAGCAAATCTTAGTCCGTGCTCTATAGCAACAGGGTAAATAAGCTCTACATTGATCTCTGTATTATCACCAGGCATGATCATCTCAGTACCTTCATTAAGAGTGATAGATCCAGTAACATCTGTTGTTCTGATAAAGAACTGTGGTCTATAGTTATTAAAGAATGGCTTATGTCTTCCACCTTCTTTTTCAGTAAGCACATAAACCTCTGCTTTGAACTTGATATGTGGAGTTACACTACCAGGCTTAACAATTACCATACCTCTTTCAATCTCTTCTTTTTTAGTACCACGTAAAAGAAGACCTACATTATCACCCGCTTGACCTTCATCAAGAAGCTTTCTAAACATCTCAACACCAGTACAAACTGAAGTACCTTTTTCAGCTGCCAAACCAACGATCTCAACAGGATCACCAATATGAACACTACCTCTTTCAATTCTACCAGTTGCAACAGTTCCTCTACCAGTGATAGAGAAAACATCTTCTACAGGTAACAAGAAAGGCTTGTCAGTCTCTCTCTTAGGAGTTGGGATATAAGTATCCACAGCTTCCATAAGATCAAGAATACACTTAGTCATTTCAGGATCTTCAGGATGTTCTAGAGCGTTTAGTGCAGAACCCCTGATAATAGGAATTTCATCTGCAGGGAATTCATACTGCTCAAGAATTTCTTGAACTTCCATTTCTACTAACTCTAACAATTCTTCGTCATCAACTTGATCAACTTTATTCAAGAAGATTACCAAGTAAGGCACGTTTACCTGTCTTGCAAGTAGAATGTGCTCTTTTGTTTGAGGCATAGGACCATCCGCAGCTGAAACAACTACAATTGCACCGTCCATTTGAGCAGCACCGGTAACCATGTTCTTTACATAGTCAGCGTGTCCCGGACAATCAACGTGTGCATAGTGTCTGTTCATTGTTTCATACTCAACGTGAGCAGTTGCGATTGTAATACCTCTTTCTTTTTCTTCTGGGGCCTTATCAATTTCATCAAAAGCCATTACCTTAGCACCGGTAATCTTAGATAGGACCAAAGTGATCGCAGCAGTTAATGTCGTCTTACCATGGTCAACGTGACCGATAGTACCGATATTAACGTGCGGTTTCGTCCTTTCAAATTTTTCCTTAGCCATCGAAATACCTCCATCTTTAAAAACTTATACTTTATTATTCTTAGTTATTTAGTAAGCGTAACCAAATTTCTTCATTATATTTTTCAACTCCGCCTCGGGAACAACAAGGAATTCTTTAAATTCCATCGAAGATGATGCTCTTCCTTGAGACAAATTTCTTAATCTACTTGTATATCCAAACATTTCTGACAATGGCACTATTGCCCTAATAATTTGAAAATCATTTTTTATCTCTAAACCTTCTACCTTGCCTCTTCTGGAAGACAAATTACCGGTTATCGCACCAACGTAGGCCAGAGGCGTATGTATTTCCACCTTCATTACCGGCTCCATCAAAACTGTTCCTGACTTTCGTGTAGCTTCCTTAAAAGCTAAACTACCACAAGTCTTGAAAGCCATTTCAGAAGAATCGACAGCATGATATGATCCATCGTAAAGCTCAACTTCACTATCCAAAATAGGATATCCCGCTATAGGACCTGATACCATTGCTTCTTTAATTCCTTTCTCTATTGAAGAAATATATTCTTTTGGGATTTTCCCACCAACGATCTTATTTATAAACACTAAGCCTTTATTTGATTCTCCGGAAGATACTCTGATCTTAACATGAGCATACTGACCCTTTCCGCCGGATTGCTTGGAGTGCTTATAATCTACTTGAACATCTTTCTTCAATTTTTCTCTATATGCAACTTGAGGAGTACCGACATTTGCCTCGACCATAAATTCTCTTTTTAGCCTGTCAACAATTATTTCTAAATGCAGTTCTCCCATTCCGGAAATAATAGTTTGTCCTGTCTCTTCATTATATGTAGTTATAAAAGTTGGATCTTCCTCAGCCAATTTTATCATAGAATCAGTTAATTTATCTGAGTCTAGTTTTGTTTTTGGCTCTATTGCTATGTGAACTACCGGCTCAGGAAAGCTAACAACTTCAAATCTGATCCTATTATTATTATCACATAATGTATCGCCGGTCCTAGTATTTTTAAGACCCACAACAGCTACAATATCACCAGCTTGACAAAATTGTTTTTCTTCTCTTTTATTTGACATCATTTGCAATATTCTACCAAATCTTTCTTTTTTGTCAGAATTAGTATTATATACTGCATCACCCACTTTAGCTTTACCCGAATAAATTCTCAGGAATATCAATTTCCCAACGTATGGATCTGTCATAACTTTAAATGCGTAAGCCGAAAACGGTTCGGATGGTGAAGGTTTTCTATAAACAAAATCCTCGCCCTTATTATCTAAACCTTGGTATTGCTCTGTATCAATTGGAGAAGGTAGATAATCTAGAACTCCGTCTAATAAACCCTGAACACCTTTATTCTTAAAAGCAGATCCGCAAAACACCGGAACTATTTTTATATCAAGAGCAGCTTTTCTTATCGCTGCTTTTATTTTTGCTTCAGAAATGTCTTCACCTTCCAAGAACATCTCCATAAGATCATCATCATAATCAGAAATAGCCTCAAGCATGATCTCTCTATACTCGTTAGCCGAATCTATCAAATCTTCAGGAATGTCAATTTCCTCAAAGATCAAACCATCATCTTTCTTATACATTCTAGCTTTCATATTAATAAGATCAATAACACCGGAGAACATTTCGCCGGCACCAACCGGTATTTGAACCGCTATTGGATTCGCACCTAATCTTTCTCTTATCATATCTAAAACATTGTAAAAGTCGGACCCTACTCTATCCATTTTATTAACGAAAGCAATTCTTGGGACTTTATATTTATCCGCTTGCCTCCAAACAGTTTCTGACTGAGGCTCAACCCCGCCAACTGCACAGAATAAAGCAATTGCACCGTCTAAAACTCTTAACGATCTTTCAACTTCAACAGTAAAATCAACATGCCCGGGAGTATCGATAATGTTTATAGTATGGTCTTTCCAATCACATTTTGTTGCAGCTGAAGTTATAGTTATACCTCTTTCCTGCTCCTGCGCCATCCAGTCCATAGTAGCAGTACCTTCATGCACTTCTCCAATCTTGTGCAATTTTCCAGTATAATACAATATCCTTTCGGTAGTTGTAGTCTTACCTGCATCAATGTGTGCCATAATACCAATATTTCTAAGCTTGCTTAATTCCATTTACTACATATCCTCATATTACCATCTAAAATGAGCGAAAGCTTTGTTAGCTTCTGCCATTTTATGCATGTCTTCCTTTTTCTTTACTGAAGCACCTTCATTTTTGCTAGCTGCCATAAATTCATCTGCAAGCTTGATAGCCATAGATTTACCACCTCTTTTTCTTGAGTTAGTAATAATCCATCTGAGAGCTAAAGCTTCTTTTCTTTCGGATCTGATTTCGATAGGTACTTGAACATTTGAACCACCAATTCTTCTTGATTTAACTTCAAGAACCGGCTTCACATTTTCAACTGCCTGTCTAAATACTTCATTACCCTTCTTGCCTTTTTCCTTTTGCTCAATTATCTCCATTGCAGTGTAGAAATTATTTTCTGAAATAGATTTCTTTCCACATTTCATCATATTATTGATAAATTTTGCAATTACGAGATCTTTATAAACTGGATCGGGTAAAATCGTTCTTTTAACTGCTTTGGATCTTCTTGACATTATATCCTCTTACTACAAATTTTATTTTTTTGGTCTTTTCGCACCATACTTTGAACGAGACTGCGTTCTTCCTTCAACACCTGCAGTATCTTGTGTACCTCTAATAATGTGATATCTCACACCAGGAAGGTCTTTCACTCTTCCACCTCTAATTAATACAACTGCGTGCTCTTGTAAGTTATGCCCTTCTCCGGGGATATAAGCCCAAACTTCTTGAGAATTCGACAATCTTACTCTGGCAACTTTTCTTAGTGCAGAATTAGGTTTCTTTGGTGTTAAGGTTGTGATCTTAGTACAAACTCCACGCTTCTGCGGACATGCATCTAACGCTGGACATTTTGTCTTCTTTTTGATCGTTTTTCGGCCAAACCTTATTAGCTGATTGATTGTTGGCATTAAATTTCTCCAAATAATCTATGTTATTTTTACTATTCTCTTTTCCCTTGCGTTTTCAGGCACGAATTCCCGCTGTTTTTTACAGCACAGAAAACCTGATTTTACGCAGAGCAACGAATATACTAATATTAAATTTAAATGTCAATCTTTTTTTTCGTTAAAAAACAAATATTTGAAAACTTTTTTTGAAAAACGAAAAAAAAAGGGGGATTTATTTATTCTTCTCAATACTACTCAACTTCGTATTCGGAAAATAAAAATCTAGTATTTCCCTAAAATCTTTTCCAAGTGAAGCCATTCCACATGCACCGATCTGACACATTCCGGTACCATGTCCGAAACCGGCACCTTTGAAAATAAAATTTCCGCCACTTTTTACAACATAAAAATTTGCACTATATAAAGGCGGACTTGCAAGTTTTTTTCTAATATTTAACTCTTTGTTGATCGTAACTGTAGCCTTTGTACCTATTACCTTTACAGAGATAGCTTTACCGGACTTTCCTCTCTTAACTATCTTAATATCTTTCAGAGTGCCAAAATTCTTCCCGGTTTTTTTCCTAATAGTCTGCTCTAATTTCTTCCGTGAATATTTTTTTGTCCATCTAAAATACTTCTTTGCATAATTAAGAGCTTTATTAACTTTCTTGTCTGCCAGATTGCAATACGCATCAGGTCTAGTATCAATCCATTTTTTGAATAACCATTCACTGCTAAGATCATTATATTTTTCAAGACCACTTGTCCTATCAGGTTTCGAAGGAAGGTAACTAAGTTTATTGCCACTCCAAATAACATCATTCGATTCCAAATGCCCACCACATACAGAGTGGAACAAGGCTTGTATAGGCTTGCCGTTATTCCTTAGTATCATGCCCCTTGTTTCATCTACAGCCTTACTTGCTCTTTCATGGGTTTTACTTATACCGGTATATACCTGACTATAAACATCACTATATAACGAATAAGGTTTATTCTTATATTTCTTCCCCAGATCGGAAAAAACATTGGTCCTTGCAAGTACCGCTTGAGCTTTTAATGCTTCAAAAGGTGATAATGCTGACATCTCTGAAGGGACTACGCCGTATAGATATTGCTCGATACCAACATCATTTACAACCGTTATCTTACCTTTGAATTTTATAAATTCTATATTTCCTTTGTAACTTCTGGATTTTGTGTTTTCCCAATGCCAACCTTTGCCAGATTTTATCTTACCTAGTTTGATATAAGAAGCTATTTGTTCCGGTTTGAAGATTATTTTATTATTTACAGCGACCTTTTCTCCTGTATTGATATTTTCTACACAGAGAATCTTATCTTTTGTTAAATAGACTTTCCAGGTATCAGCAGATTGCTTCTTTCTGAAGATCATTTTATGTTCATTATAAATGGAATATGATCCTTTGAATGAAAATAATATCTTTTTTTCATTCTCAACCAATCCAACTCTTACATTTTTACTACTTTTTACGATTGATCTGTTTAGGATGGGGATTGGTTTCTGCTTTTGCTTAGGTATGATTGCGATCTTTTCTTTGATCGTTTCTTTGATAGAAATATTTTTTTCTTGGGTAATAGGTGTACAGCTTAAAAAAATAAAAATAAATATTAAAAATATTCTATAAAATAAACCCATTCGAGTCCTTTATCGATAAATGGAATAAAAAAAATTACTCGAATTCGTTGAGTTCTTGGATTCTATCGAGTATTAAAAGTAATTCTTTATTTCTAAAAGGTTTTGTAATGTAACCTTCTGCACCTAGATTTAAAGCTTCTGTTTGAGTATATTCTTCTGCAAACCCGGTCATGATCACAGCTGAAATATCATCATGCTTTTTCCTAATGACCTTCAAAAGTTCCATTCCATCCATTTTAGGCATCTTCATATCTGTGACGACAATATCGATCTCATTATTTTCTATGATTTCTAAAGCTTCTAATCCATTTGTGGCTGTTTTACAATCATATTCGTTGATCAAGAAAAAACTCTTTAACATATTAAGCATATTTTCTTCGTCATCAACCACAAGAATTCTAAGATCACTCATAAAATTTCCTCTATTAAACTATAGTCCTTACTGTACTTAGAGCTTTACCTTGCTAATATACTATTCACTCTATGTAAAATCAATGTTAAAAAAATTGCTATCAAACTACCCAGAGCAAATCCCCCGACAATATCTGAAGGATAATGTACTCCAAGATACATTCTAGAGATTCCCACTAAGATCGCTATTGAAATAAATAACCACGCCCACTTTTTATAAAATACACTCCAGAGAACTGCGACACCCATTGAGTTTGAAGCATGGGATGATACAAAGGAAAAAGAACCTTTAAAGCTCTTTATCCCATCTGTTAAGACCCACAATCCACTTTTCTTTTTCCAGAACCAAAGATCTGCTATATCCTGGCAAGGTCTAGGTCTTTCAAAAAATGGTTTGAATATCCTGCTTGATATAATGTCTGCCAATGCTATTGTAATTCCGGTAGCTATCAGCATTATGTATATTTCTTTTACTAATTTTTTATCTTTTGCTCTGTATCCTTTGATTAGCAATACTATTGGAAATATTAAAAAAAGTAGAGCTGCATATTTGCTTGAGAAAAATATAAACACAGGATTCAATATATCTGAATGAATAGTTCTATTGAAAAAAAATAATATCTCATTATCCACAGTGATCACCAATTTCTATACTTTTAAGAATTTTTCAGTTGTATGATTTTTATTCAACTTTAAATCATTTACCAAGTTAATAAATTGTGTATCTGAACTATTAACATTTATTGCAAGATCTTCAATATCGTTATTTTTTGCGATCTCGACTAATCTATTGATAGTTATCTTATGAAACAGATCATCTGAGTTTTTTATTAAGCCATAGTCGATCATCTCAATAGAATTTCTCAGTCCGCTTTTAAAAATGGGTAAAATATAGCCTATCATTTTTCCATTGCTGAATATCGTTTCCCAAAGTTCTTCACTTTGATATCCTTCTTCCAGTAGGTCAATGTACAACTTTTCTGCAGACAGATCATTAACTAAATCATTATTAATACTATTTGACAACAAATTATATCTATCCTCTATCGGGTAGTCTATAAATTGCTTTATCTTGTAGTTTTCTACATTCAGGTTATAATCTATTTTTGGATCTACTGTATAATTAATTGTTTTCAGTATAGTTTTATAGCCGAATTTATTAATTACACTCTTAAGTTCATTGT
>WTAK01000168.1 GCA_013139625.1 Candidatus Delongbacteria bacterium
ATATATTGGAATATTGGGTAATCCAACCCTGCAGAATGTTAAGTATTTTAATGTTGGTATAATAGATTCTGCAGGTACTATCGGTCTAGATTCAGAGATATGGTTAGATGAGCTTCGGTTAGTAAAAGTTAAGAAAGATCCCGGTATGGCAATGAGAGCAAAAGCAAGAATAGAAATTGCTGATATAGCTATTATAGATGCAGACATTATAAGGCAGGATGGGAACTTCCATAGGATAGAAGAGAAAAGTGGTGGCGGTGTAACTTCTCAAAATTTTAATTTAAACACTACTTTCCATTTAGATAAGTTGGTTCCTCAGAAATTAGGTTTAAAAATACCGGTAAAGTATACATATTCAAACAAAGATAGCTATACGAAATATCAGGGTAGTACTGATATTTTAGTGGATGAGAATAATGTGCCAGATTCTGTAAGAAAGAAATCTGTAAGTAATAAATATAACTTTTCTGTAAAGAAAACTTCAAAATCAAACAACCCATTCATTAAGCATACGTTAGACAAATTATCATTTTCCGGAGATGCCACCTTTTCAAACAGTAGCGATGCAACATACTTAAGTTCAGAGACAGAAACTTATAGATATACGGTAGGTTATTCATTGAGTTTGCCTGAATCATGGTTCTCGTTTAAACCTTTTGGATGGGTCGGAGCCAATAGTTTTATGAAAAATATGAAAGACTTTAAGTTCGCATTTTTCCCTTCAAGTTATACTACAGGGTTGACTACAAATAAAAATCAAACATTATCGATGTCAAGAAAAGGGAACTATACTAAATCACAACTATTTAATGTAAGTAGAACATTAAGTACAAGTATTAATCAAATACCTAAAATTCTGAGTTCAACTTATAATCTGACATTGGAATCTAATATGTATAAGACTAAAGTAGATCTAGATTCGCTCCCCGGGCAAGATAGCATAGTTGTTATTGATTCCTATGAAAAAGATTTTTCAGATCTTGCGATGTTTGATTTTGGAGAATTGTCAAGTTTAAAATCAAAAACAACAAATTCTTTAAAACTACATTTTTCAAATTCTGGACGAATGATCTCTCTTTTAATACTTCGTATAGTTGGACTGGTAATTTATCAAGTAGCAAACCATCAAATAGCATAAAAAATCGTTATGATGCGAAGCTTAGCACGAAATTAAAAACTAAAGATATTATCTCCGGAATTCAGAAATCAATCAGCTATTTCTTCCCAAAAAAAGTAGAAAAAAAAGAGAATATTCAACAGAATAATGAACCTCCGAAGGAAGAAAAGCCAAAAGAAAATAAGAAACCTGTAGATATGAGAGGGGCTAGAAAAAGTAAAACAACAAACTCTACCAAGAAAAAATCGATCCTTGATTTTCTAAAAAATAACCTATCTGATTTTTCATTATCTTATTCTCAAAACAGAGAGAATTCTTTTAGTGATATTAGTTCATTTGATCAAGCAGATCTTGGATTTATTTTCGGCGTGTCATCAAAACCGGAAGATCTTAATTTTCTCTCTTCTGGTTGGGGTGGAAGCTGGGCATTGACAGGAAATACAAGGCTAAGTATATCTAAAAATCTTGCATTGGATGGTATCCAATATCAATTTAACAGATCATATAATGAAAGCAGTAATACGGGATTTTCAGGTACTGATACTGAAACGAATTTTGTTTGGCCCTGGGTTACTGAAGAGGAGCATAAAAAAAGTGATGTCAATTCTTTTTTACTCCCTAATTATTCGATCAATATCACAGGTTTAGAAAAATTAATGATAACTGAAAGTATTAAATCAATTACACTTTCACATGCCAAATCAGGAAATGTATCATCTGCTTGGTCTATGGATAGCACACCTGACATGTATTTGACAGGAGTACCTGATCTAAATCCTGATCTTCTAATAGTAAGATCAAAGTCTTACAATGTTTCTTTTAGACCTTTGGCAGGTTTTAAAATAAATCTAAAAAATGGTTTTAGTTTTAATACATCATATAATTATACTTACGACATGAAGGAATCTTATCGTTATGATGATGGATCTGCAGAAGTTCAATCCGGAGATAAAAAGTATTCAAGAGAGTTAAGAGTGTCTAGTGGTTATAATCAAAAAGGTGGTTTTAAAATACCATTTAATTTTTGGCCTTTCAATGGTAGAAGATTAGAAAATGATATTAGATATAATTTAACTTTGTCTTATAATTCTTCGGAAACGTATAAGTACGATATTGAAGCAAAAGAGTATGAAAGTTATATGGATGGAGTAAAGTCTGACAACTTCACTGTGTCACCGGATATAACTTATAAATTATCTAAGAAACTTAGTGGTACTATGTCTTATTCGTATAATTACAATGAAAGTCAAAGTTATGGTGCTAGGGCTGTTGTTAATACAAATCACAAATTTGAACTAAGAGCTTCGTTGAGCATTTCGGGACGATAAAAAATAGTGATAAGATGTGAGTTTGTAGGGTACGCAGATCTGCGTACATTACGGAAACATTAAATCACGAAAAAAAGGAAATAATAGCAAATGATAGATTTGTTTTCATATATCGAAGAAGAGGAAAAGAAGGAAATTGAAAAACCTATTCCTGTAGTCAAAAAAAAGAAAGAAAAAACAGAGAAACAAATTTTTTCAGTTCTTGAGATAACAAAAAAGATAAAAGGTATTCTTGAACCTAACTTTTCAGGAGTTTGGATCGAAGGGGAGATTTCTAATCACAAGCATCATAGTTCTGGGCATCATTATTTCAGCTTAAAGGATGATAAGGCTGTGATAAGCTGTGTCATGTGGAGATCTACTGGGGATAGACTGAATTTTAGACCTGAGAATGGTCAGAAAGTTATCGTCTTGGGGAATATTACTGTTTATGAAGGTAGTGGGAGATATCAGATAGATGTTAAGAAGATGACTATTTCCGGTATCGGAGAGCTTCAAGAGCAATTTGAACTTTTAAAGCAGAAGCTTCTAGAAGAAGGTTTATTTAGTCAAATTAATAAGAAAGCTTTACCATTTTTAGTTAAGAATGTAGGCGTTATAACTGCTGAAACAGGAGCTGCTTTTCAGGATATCCGAAAAGTCATTCGTTCAAGAGCTCCGTTCGTAAATATATCTATTTACAATGCAAGAGTTCAGGGAAAGGGAACAGAGTCAGAGATAGTTGCCGGAATTGAACTATTTAATTCTCAAGCTGACCCTGTAGATGTGCTTATCATTGGCAGAGGTGGTGGCTCGCTGGAAGATCTTTGGACTTTCAATGAAGAAGTAGTTGCCAGAGCTATTTTCAACTCTAAGATACCTATTATCAGTGCAGTAGGGCATGAAATTGATTTCTCTATCTCAGATTTTGTAGCAGATGTAAGAGCTGCTACACCTTCACATGCTGCAGAAATAGCGACAATAAATCTTACAGAAGAGAATATGAGAATAGGACAGTACAAAAGTCGACTTGATAATTCTATTTCTAATTATTTTCAGAGACAAAATGAAATTCTAAATGCTTACGAGAATTCACATGCATTCAAAAGACCTGCGGATATTTTAAATAACTATACAATGGTACTTGATAATATTGAAGATAAATTTTCAATGCTTTTCAAGGTTAGATTTGATACAGAAAAACAAAAATTGTCCAAGTATGATGAAATTTTAAGGTCACTTAATCCAGATTCTGTATTGAACAGAGGTTTTGCGATTATCAGAGATAAAAAGACTGAAACTATTCTTTCTTCAGCTAAAAAAGTGAAGAAAGATGCTGAATTAGAAGTTCAGTTCAAGGATGGAAAGGTTAATGTGAAGGGTAATTGAAACCAGCATCTCGATATAATTACTACGTAATCACTCGATGACCGGTTAGGTTATTTTTTCAACCCGCGATATAACGCACCTGCGAATAAAAATCTGAATATTATAAAATTCATTATACCACCGAAAAGTTTAGCTTTCATCTTTCCTATTGCGAAAGAGCATGGGTTAAACAACAATCCTGCTTTCCAGGAAGTTAAAAAGTCATAGTTGAATCGGTCATTATACTCAGGATATTTCTCAATTACATATTTAAAATTTGCACCTGAATTTTCAAGTTGATTCACCCATTTATCTAAAGATTTATCATGGTAATGTAGTAATAGATCTGTTTTAAAAAATTTAATTTTTCCACCATTTTTCTCAATTCTTAAACCAAGCTCAGGATCTTCCCAGCCGTAACCGGTAAAATTCTCATCAAATTTACCGATCTTATTAAAGAAATCCTTCTTAATCCCACAGAAAGCTGAAGTAAAATAATTACTCTTAAAATTATCTTCGAAACCTTTTTTGTTTGCACCACGAGTATTTAAAAATTTATTTAATGTACATACTGTTCCGTCAGTTCTAACGTTATTTACATTTGAAAACACAGCGTCAAAATCACCATCCATCAATTCAACATAAGTATCAAATAAATTATCTTTCATTTCAATGTCATCATCAATAAAAAATAAAATATCTCCCTGTGCCATATCGGCACCTTTGTTTCGAGCTTTTGATCTACCGATATTCTCTTCATTGTTAACTACGGTTACTTTTTTATCAAAAAAACTTTCAATAGGATGCTCAGGACTATCGTTGATCACTATGATCTCATAATAATTTTTTGTGTCATGATCTAAAATTGAGTTGACCGTTCTTTTAATAGAGTCCGGTCTGTTGTATGTAGGTATTATTATTGACATTCTTATCATGGTCTATCCTCTGATTTATTAGAACGAAATTTCATATATATAGAATATATCGTAATAAGTGTTAATGACGCAAGTGAAAAAATTATTGAAAGTGTTCTCTCCGGCAGTGGGAATCTTGAATACATGTGATGAGGTAGAGCTAAAACGGTTAGCCCCAAAAGTATGTATTTATTTCTCTGAGTAAGAAGATTTTTCTTCTCAAGGATATAGCCGATTAGCAAGTAAAACACTGGAAAAACCGGTGCAAATAATCTCTCGTTATCTCCGGCAATAAAACAGCTGAGAAAGTAAATAACAACGAATACGATAAAGTATGAATGTTCTTTGAAGAATTTAATTTTTGCTCTGAGAAAAACTACAGGGATGAAAGCTAATGGTAAAAATGTATTGATCGCTATTCGGTAATATGTTCCCGGCTTGAAGATCTTGTTATTATCATCAAAGTGTAATTTCCCGAAAGAATGTGCTAATCCTCCACCGGATGAAGATTCTGTTATCACAAAAGTTCTAAGAGCTGTTAAGATAATTACTGTCGGTAAAGTTGCTACAATAAGTTTATAAGCTTTCTTTGGAGATTTTTCTTTGAACCAATAATACATTAATCCTGCCGGAACTGCGAATAAAATAGTTTCTCTGTTGAGAACACCGATCATCAAGATAGCTGAGATGTAGAAGAATTTTTCTTTCTTTAAAGCTATGAAGAATAGCAGTATCAACAGATGTGTAAGCAGATCATTTATATCGTAAAAATCCCAGATAGCGAATCCGTAAGTGTATTTATTCAGCATAAATAGTATCGTTATGAAGAAGGCAGTGGTTTCTTTCAGTCCGAATAGTTTAAAGAACTTGAACAGTAGTAGTGGGATCATCAGAGCAATTATCATTGTGAGAAGATAAAATGCAAGGTCCACGTTCATTGGGAGTATTCCTACGATCCATGGAGATAATATCCGATATCCAAAGTTACGAGATACTTCCGAACTTAGTCCTGGTGCTGCCTCTGCCATCATTCTGTAATTGATTATATCAGGGATCTCATTGAATGGTTCTACGGAGATGTTTATCTGTCCGTAATAGAAGATCATTATCGATGATACGAGGAATAGAAGTAAGTATGGTCTTTTCATAATGTGTTAATATAAAAAATTAATTTACAATTTACAATGGATAATTAACAATGTAGGGGGCGCAGATCTGCGTCCCTTACAAGGCATTATTTACAGGAAGATGGGAAGAAAAGGAAGAATCAAAAGATTTAAATAATAAAAGATTTTCATATATCACGATATAACATTATATTTTAGCTTAATTATTAATATTACTTTAGGATACAGCATGAAAGTGAATACAAACCCTGTTAGAGGAATGAAGGATTTCTTGCCTGATGAGGCAGAACTCAGAGAAAGAGTTAAACGAACTATTATAGATACATATACTTCTTTCGGTTATAGAAAGATAGAAACTCCGATACTTGAGCATTTGAATTTATTGCAATCCGGAGACGGTGGTGATAATGAAAAGCTTACTTTCAAAGTAATGAAAAGAGGTAAGAAGCTTAATATTGAGACCGCAAAAGAAGAGAATGATCTTGCAGATTCGGGTTTGAGATTTGATCTTACAGTTCCACTTTCAAGGATATTTGCAAATAATCAGGGTAAGATAGCTTTACCTATGAAAGTTATTCAGGCGGACTGGGTATTCAGAGCTGAACGACCACAGAAAGGTCGTTATAGACAATTTATGCAATGTGATATTGATATCATCGGAGAAAAGTATATTACAGCTGAGATAGATCTTTTAATTGCCTCTTCTCAGGCTTTATTGAACATTGGGTTTGAAGGTTTTACGATTAAGATCAATGATAGACAAGTTTTGCATGACCTTGCAACAAAGTGGGGGTTTGCAGAAGCTGATCATGAGAGTGTTTTTATTACTATGGATAAATTGGATAAGATAGGTGTTGACGGTATTCAAAAAGAACTTACGGATAAAGAGTTTTCTGCTGATGCTGTGAATAAAATGATCTTTGATATTAAGCAACTCAATATAGGGCAATATAATCATATATATCTAACAGACGATCTTAAAAAAGTTATTGAAGGAATTAGCTTATCTTCTTACGGAAAATTTAAGATAGAATTTGATCCTACACTTGTTAGAGGAATGGGATATTACACAGGAATGATCTATGAGATCGTTTATAAGGATTATCCGGGTTCTATCGGTGGTGGTGGTAGATATGATAAGATGATCGGAAAGCGTATCGGTCAGGATGTTCCGGCTTGCGGTTTTTCGATTGGGTTTGAAAGGATTGTTGATATAATGCTTGAAGAAGAACAGCAGTTTAAAGAAAAGAAGAAAAAATATGCTTTTTTATTTGATCCTGAGAATAATGATATAAAAATGGTTTATTCAAAAGCCAAAATGCATAGTAATGATGATGATTGTATTGTATCAGTTTTAAAAATGGAAAAGAAATTTGGAAAACAATTAAAAAAACTTCTTGAACAGGGATTTACACATTACGTAACGATTAACAATGAGCAGTCAGGAAGAATAATTCCACTTGAAAGATAATCAAAAATATGGAGGATGAAATGTGGAAATGTAAAAATTGTGAAGAAGAAGTCGAAGATAATTTTGAAGTTTGTTGGAACTGTGGTTCAAATAAAGATGGAACAAAAACAGAATCAAACAATGAATTTGAGAAACAAAAAAAAGATTCAGCTAGCAAACATCCAATTAGTGGAAGTTTAAAAGTAATTGGTGCTTTAATGAAAATATTAGGATTTGTTGTAGCCATATATTTTCTAATTACCTTTAGGGGGATTGATATATTCTCTTATATATTTGTCCCAATAATTGTGATCATATTCAATTATGCTTTGGGGATGATTTGTGTTGGTATTGCTGAAATACTTAATTTAAATTATTCTGCAAAAAATTAACTTGAATTATCAATGAAAAATAAGATATTGTATGTACAAACCGAACAATTGTATGGTTAAACTATAGACAACATTCGTTATTCACGAACAGCGAATGTTCATCCAAACCGAACAATTGTATGTTAGAACAATACAATTGATTGTTGTAATGTAGATATATCTTGCCTTTTATAGAAAATGATATTAAATTTATTGTATGTTTAAACCGAACAAGTGTATGGTTTAAGTGAACAATAAGGATCTGATGAGTATTTTAGCAGAAATATTTTCTTCAAAAGTTCGTTCTGAATATTTTAGAATTTTATTCGGACTGGAAAATAAAGAATATCATCTCCGTGAAATTCAAAGACTTTCAGGTTATGCGATCGGTTCAGTCAGACAAGAAGCTCAAAAGTTGACAAAGCTGGAACTGATTCTTAAACGAATTGATGGGAATAGAACCTATTATTCTGCAAATAGAAACCATCCACTATACTCAGTTTTGCATGATCTTGTTATGAAAACGAATGGATTGGCAGATGTGCTTAAGAATTCTCTGAATGTAAATTCAATAGAATATGCTTTCATTTTTGGATCAATAGCATCAGGAGAAGAAAGACCTGATAGTGATGTTGATCTTTTTCTGATCGGAGATATAGGTTTAAGAGAATTAAGTAAACTTTTAAAAGGTATTAATTTAGTTATTAGTCGTGAAATAAATCCATACACAATAACAGTTAAGAAATTTATTAAAAGAAAAAATGAGAATGACCATTTTATATCAAGGGTCTTAAACTCTTCTAAAATTATTATAAAAGGAAATATTGATAACATTGAAAAATAAAATTGTCATATTAGGTGCAGGGGCGGTTGGTTCTACTCTTGGAGCAGCACTGGAGGAGAAGTATTCCGGGAGTGTAACTCTTATCGGTAGGCAATCTCATGTTGATAAGATAAATTCAGATGGGCTTTCCATTGAAGGAAATTTTTCCAAGAACATCAAAATTTCTGCTCAGACAAAGATAGATTTTAATTTAGATAATACTTTACTGATAGTTTCCACAAAGATTATAGTTCTCTCTGATGCAATAAAAGATATAATTCCATTTATTAAAGATACGACTACGATATTATTAATTCAAAATGGTTACGGAGTAAAAGATATTGCAAAGGAAGCTTTGAATGGTGTTATCCCAGAGAAAAATATTTTTCAGGCGATCGCATCTATTGGTGTTGTTCTCCGAGAACCTGGGATAATAGACTTCTGGGGCGGAGGTATAAAGGTTGAAAAACCTTTCACAGAGACGGAGTATGCTGAAGTATTTACAGATACATTCATAGACTTCAAAGCTACTAGGTTCATTGATAAAGCAATTTGGTATAAGCTTGTCATCAACAGTGTGATAAATCCGTTGTCGGTGATATTCAGAGCAAAGAATAAAGTTGTTGCTGAGGCTCAATATAATGATCTTAAAGAAAAGATACTGAGCGAAGGTATTGCTGTTGCTAAAAGTGAAGGATTTGATGTTAATATGACAATAGAAATGTTCAATTCCTATGTTGACAGTGACAATTATACATCAATGTTGCAGGATTATTTTCACAAGAGAAAGAACGAGATAGATTTCATCAATGGTGTGATCATTGAGTTCGGTGAAAAAAACGGAATTGATGTATCAACAAATAAAACGATTTTTGATATTGTTAAATCTATAGAAAATATAAATTTAGAGGGAAAAGTAAAAATTTAACCACAGAGGTCACAGAGTACACAGAGAAGGAATGTAGGGTCGAACCTATGTGTTCGACCGGATGGGTTTTAGTATTCAAAACAAAGGAGTCAATTATAAGCGGTGAAATTTTCATATTATTCATAACGGGTATAGTAGCTGGTTTTCTCAGTGGATTTCTCGGAATAGGCGGTGGGATAATAACCGTTCCTGTTATAATGTACTTTCTTGATGGTAGAGTTCCTGATGAAAATTTATTTTTGGCAACTTCGACAATTTCATTATCGATAATAATTTTTTCAGCTGCAAATGCATCTCTGAAACATATTAAGCACAAAAATTTCTACAAAAAAGCGATCGTTCCGATTGCTTTAGGTTCAATTATAGGACCTATTCCCGGAAATTATATCTGTTATATTATTGATGACACAAGCAGAATAATATTTTTTGCTGTAGTTATATTTGTTCTTGCTTTCAAAATTTTATTATTCAGAAATAAGAACGACAGCGAAAGAGCAAATTTTAACTTTTGGTGGATGTTTATAATCGGAATTTCAATGGGAATGATATCATCCATGACCGGACTTGGTGGCGGAGCAGTATTGGTTCCAATGTTGACAGTGTTCTTGCATTTCGATATCAAAAAAGCAGTTGGTATATCAACTATAGTAATGATATTCACAGCAACATCAGGGATAATCGGGAGAGCTTTCACAGGTATAAGTCATTATCTTACATGGGAGTTATTTCTTCCGATCTTTATTGCGATAAC
>WTAK01000366.1 GCA_013139625.1 Candidatus Delongbacteria bacterium
ACTCTCTTAGCAGGAATTACTCATGAAATAAAAAATCCAGGTCAGGTAATACAATTATCTCTTGATAACATGAGATTGAGCTTAAATGATCTTGCATTGTTCATCTATGATTTAATAAAAGTAAAAAGCTCAGATAAAAAAACTGCTTTAGAAACTAAAAAATTGGTCAAAAAGCATGAACTGAATAAAATATTCAACGATCTAAAGAGTTTGGTTGTCAGTAATAAGAAGTCAATTGATATAATAGATCAGATTGTTACAAGCACAGCTAAAATGAGTTATGTTAGCAGAGAATACACTTTAAATTCTTTTAACGATATAATAAAGGATGTACTTGTTCTGGTGAAAAATAATATTAAATATAATGCAAAGATCGACTTGCACCTACATCCTAAATTACCAATGTATAAATGTAATTTCCAAGAAATAGCTCAAATACTTTTCAATGTGTTATCAAACGCAAAAGATGCAATTTCAGAGAAAGGACTTCATTCAGATGAAGGGATAATCAATATTGCAACTAAATATGAGGATAAAAATATTATTCTTGAGATCAGAGATAATGGATGTGGAATGGAAGAGTCACAATTAGAACAGGCATTTAATTCATTTTTTACTACTAAAGAGATGGGAAAGGGACTTGGTCTTGGATTGAGTATTGTTAAAGGTATCGTAGATGATTATAAAGGTAAAATTACGATTAAATCCAAAGTAAATGAAGGAACAGAGCTTAGGATATTATTTCCAACTAAAGAAGAAGTTGCTATTGAAAGAGATAACGATACTTTAAATTCAGTAGAATTTTTAAAAAGTGATACAGTGATAGAAGAATCAGACACTCAGAGGGCTGAATCAAAGTTTGCAATTGATAGAAATAGTGATTTTGAATATCTTGAAAAAGACGATTATACTGAAGATGATTTTTTTAACGATGATGAAATTTATTTAAATAAAAAGGATGAGGAAAAAGATGCTTAAAGATTTGAAATTCCCGGAAACTTTTTTTAGTTCAAATAGAAAAAAACTGTTAAGAAAAATAGATGACAATTCTGTTGTATTCATTATGTCATCAGTAAATAAGATCAAAAATGCAGATACGATGTTCAAATTCAAGCAAGATAGTAATTTTTTCTATCTAACAGGGCTTGAACTTACTAGAGCTGTATTGGTCATGACAAAGATAGGGGGCAAATCCAATTCTAAAATTTATAGAAATATACTTGATGAAAGATTAGAAAAATGGATAGGTAAGAATACTACGGATAAAGAAATAGCTGAAATATCGGGGATCAAGAGCACTGATAATATAAAAGAGCTGGGCGAATTGTATGATTCACTTTTTAATAACATTGGTATTGAGAAGGTTTATATGTACAATGAAAGTACACCGGATGAGATAATACCTTCATACACTCAGGTCTTTGCCTCAAATTTAAGAAGAAGATATAATTTTATAAAAATTACAGCAATAAATAAAATGATAGATGAAATGAGGAGCGTGAAGCATCCTTGTGAAATCAAAATGATGAGAAGAGCTATTCAGATCACTGAAATGGGTATAAGAGATCTACTTTCACAAACCAGAGCAGGTATCACTGAAAATGAATGTGAAGCGATTTTATTGTATAATTATCTAAAAGAAGGATCAAAGCAACCGGCTTTTCAAACTATTGCTGTGTCAGGTAAAGATGCAACGATACTTCACTATGAAGAGAATAATAAAAAAACTCAGAAGAACGATATGATCTTAATTGATACCGGTGCTGAGTATAAAAATTATGCAGCTGATATTTCAAGAACTTTTCCAGTGAAAGGTACATTCAGCGAAATGCAGAAGAAATATTATGATGTGGTTTTGAAAGCTTCAAAAGAAGTTATTAAAGCAGTAAAACCGGGAGTAACGCTTTTAGAACTTCAAGAAATTTCAAAGAAAACTCTTTTCCAAGGTCTAAAAAAGCTTAAGCTGGCAAGAAAAATAGAGGATATTTCAAAGTATTACTATCATGGTGTTAGTCATCATTTAGGATTAGATACTCATGATGTGGGAGATCGAAATAAACCTTTAGAGAAGAATATGGTCATTACGGTAGAACCCGGAATATATATAGCAGAGAAAAGTATTGGGATTAGACTTGAAAATGATATTTTAGTTACTGCAACTGGTCATGAGAATATGTCTAAATCAATACCAATTGAGATCAAAGATCTAGAACAACTTATGAAGGGAAAGAAATAATGTATTCAAAAACTTATATGCAGCATTTTGCTGCACCAAAGAATATTGGAATTATCGAAACACCAAATGCAACTTGTACTGTTAAGAATGAAGAAGGTGGTTGCTTTGATACTGTACAGGCTTATGCTAAAATAGAAAATAATATCATTGTAGATTTTAAGTACAAGTTAAAAGCATGTAGTGGAACAATTACGGCTTTTTCACTTATAAGCACAATGTTGATCGGGAAAACTATTGAAGAAGCTAAAAGCATAACATTTGAACAAATGGACGAACTTTTAGGCGGAGTTCCTGAGAAGAAAGCTCATAGCCTCAGACTGGCTATTGAAGCAAGAGATAAAATAATTAATTAAAAATAAACGGAGTAAAAAATGAAGATCCAAAAAGAAATGTCAATCACAGAAATCCTAAGAGAATACCCTCAAACTCACGGAACTTTTGTTAAATA
>WTAK01000425.1 GCA_013139625.1 Candidatus Delongbacteria bacterium
GGGAACAGATGTTGCATTATTGAACGGGATCATGCATGAGATATTGAAGAATGGCTGGGAAGATAAAGAATATATTGAAAAGAGAGTTGAATTAGATACATATGAAGAAGTGAAGATCACTCTTGAAAAATATACTCCTGAATATTCTGAAAAAATAACGGGAGTACCTGCAGAAGATATCAGAAAAATGGCAAAATTATTTGGAAAAGCAAAGGTTGGAGCTGTTTATTTTGCTATGGGCATTACCCAACATATTACAGGTGTTGACAATGTGAAATCGATCGCAAATCTTCAATTGATCTGTGGAAATGTGGGAATAGTAGGCGGTGGAATAAATCCTCTTCGAGGTCAGTCGAATGTTCAGGGAGCCAGTGATGCCGGAGGACTTCCGAATGTATATTCTGGATACCGAAAAGTTGATGATAAGAATATTCATGCTGAGATGAGTAAATTCTGGGATTCTGACCTTAGCGACAAACGAGGTTTAGAAATGACTTTAGCATTTGACAAAGCCTATGACGGAGATATGAAAGCGTTTTATATAATGGGTGAAAACCCGGTTCTCAGCGATCCGGATATTACTCACATAAGGAAAGCATTTGACAACCTTGAATTTATAGTTGTAGAAGATATTTTTATGACTGAAACTGCTAAATTGGCTGATGTTATCCTTCCTGCAAGTACTTATGCTGAAAAGAGAGGAACTTTCACCAATACCGATAGACGGGTTCAACTACTTAACAAAGCGGTTAATTCACCCGGTGATACAAAGGATGATTGGGAAATTCATCAACTTATTGCTAATAAGATAGGTTTGAATTGGAGCTATAAGGATCAGGAAGAGATTTTTAATGAATTTATTAAATGTACTCCTCAATATGGCGGAATGACTTATGAAAGATTAGAAGGCTCAGGTCTTCAATGGCCTTGCCCTACAAAAGATCACCCGGGAACTCCGATATTACATGTCGGAGAATTTGTGAGAGGACTTGCTAAAATGCATCCTATTACATATAAAGACCCTGCGGAATTGCCTGATGAAGAATATCCTATTTATCTTACAACAGGTAGAGTCCTGCAGCACTTTCATACCGGAGCAATGACAAGAAAAACTAAAGGTTTGAATAATTTATCAGGCCCACATGTAATGATATCAGTAGAAGATGCTGAAAATCTTGGTATTTCAAACGGCGAAAAGATCAAAGTAACTACGAGAAGAGGTTCTATTACAACTATTGCTTTTGTAACAAAAAGAATGCCTAAAGGAACTGCTTCTGTTCCATTACATTTCTGGGAAGCTCCGGCAAATATGCTTACGAATAATGCACTGGATCCAATATCTAAGATACCTGAGTTTAAAGTAGCTGCTTGTAAGTTAGAGAAGGCTTAAAATAATTTGATAAATAATAAAGAAAATATATCTTGTGCAATTCTTGCAGGCGGTAAAAGCAAGAGGATGAATGGAGTGAATAAAGCTCTCATTGAGATCGGGAGTGCTAATAATCTTGAGAAGATAATTAATATTTCAAACAAATTATTTGCCGAAACTTTGCTGATCACAAATGATAATTTGCCGTATAAGAAATACGATAATATCAAGTTGTTCTCTGATATATATAAAGATATTGGACCTCTCGGAGGAATTCATTCTGCTTTGAAAAATTCTAGCTATAAATCGGTGTTTTTCTTCTCGAATGATATGCCGTTTGTAAATATAGACATAGTTCAAGAAGAAATAAGGATTTTTGAGAAATTTAAATGTGATATTATTATTCCGAGAATAAATAAATTCATTGAACCTCTTCATGCTATTTATTCTGTATCAATATTGGAAACACTGGAAGAACATATCAAGACAGCAGACAACTATTGGATAAGAAGTATTTTTGACAAAGTAAATGTAAATTACTGGGATCTTGAAGATAATAAAGTTAATAGAAAGGCTTTTACTAATATCAATACTCAGCAGGATCTTATGAAAGCATCAGATCATAAATAGGAGTAATTTCCATGAAAGATAAAAAATATAAAGATTTGATTAGAGATATAAATTCTCTAACCTCCGGGGAAGATGATGCTATATCTATCATGTCAACTATTGCCTGTGAAATATTTCATTCAGCTGAGTTTATTAATTGGGTCGGATTTTACAGAGTTGTCGGAGACAGAACTTTAAAGGTTGGACCTTATCAGGGTAGTCATGGATGTTTGGTCATTAGTTATGATAGGGGAGTGTGTGGAAAGTGTGCTGCAGATAGAACTCCTCAGATCGTTCAGGATGTTACCAAGTTGAAGCATCATATTGCATGTTCTTCTGAGACACGCTCAGAGATCGTTCTTCCGGTTTTTAACTCTGTGGGAGAACTGATCGCTGTTTTAGATATCGATTCGCTGGAAACAGGGTCTTTTGATGATGTAGATCTTAGGTATCTATCTGAGATCACGAATATTTTTAAAAATGTTTAAACCTGCTTTCCGACAGGTGAAATATAAACGGTAAATTCATCCTCTCCATCGAGTTTCAATAGTTGATCGGACAGCTCTTGATCATAAGCGGCAATAGCACAAGTACCATACTTCATTGACTCAGCAGCTAAATATAGATTCTGACAGATATGTCCTGCATCAAGCAACATAGCTTTATGAGATTTTATAGAATACCTCCATTCAGCTCTGTAAGGAATACAACTCCAGTAAAAAACAACATTAGTTTCACCAGCCCATTTCTGATCCATTACGGATTTAATCATTTTTTCTTTTAAGCCTTCGTAGGTATGTAGATAAATTAACTTATGAACATCAGGCAGATAGCGATAGATCCCGTTATCAAGGTCTTGAACATTTAGTATAACCAAATAAGTTTCAAAAGGGTGTCTTGCACCTGCAGATGGAACGGGGCGTAAAGTAGCAATGTTTTCTTTGAATGTTTTTTGTACCCTTTGAGTCGAGTGCAAAAGGTAAGATAGTTCAGTTAATGACATTTTAGAATCAGTGAATTGCCTTCTACTTCTTCTTATTTGAAAAACTTCATCTATATTTTTTATTTTTAGATCATTTTGATCAGGTTCAGGAAGATCTATCAGGTTTGTATTATCATAAGGTTTAATAACGTCAGGTTTTTCAACTGATTTCTGTTGGTCGGATTTAATATCTTTCAACTCGACCCAGTTAGCTTTCATTAAATCTCTTCTTCTCTTAATTTCATTAGGTAAATTTTCCATGATATAATCCTTAGTTATGTATTTAAGATATTTTTGTGTGTAGAAGTAGTAGAAATATAAATATTTAAATCAGTATTTGCAAATTATGAATTAGAAAAATTGATACAAAATTAAGATACTATGTTAACTTAGTGAGGAGGGGAGAATATTAAGCTAACATAGTATCTAGTGTAGGATATTAGAATTGTTTGTTGAAATACTCTTTTATTTTTAAAGAAGATGTACCTACTTTTTTAAAAGCAATAAAAAGATCATAGGGAGTTACTTCAAGATCAAGACACCATTGTTTTACTTCAAATAGATTGTAAACATCTATATTTACATTCTTAGATAGGTGTGTGGATATATCATGTTGCTGCATAATGAACTCCTTGTTGTATGTTTCGTTTATGAATAATTCAGCGAATAAAACTCATTGTTTTCCAATTCAGATTATCCAAAGATTTATTTTTAATGAGTTCAACTTTTGGTAGAGTATTGAGAATTATTTCTAATTTTTCATTATTCAAAGGTTTTACAAAATACTCAATTATGCCAAGCTTAACGGCTTTTTTTACATCAGTTTGGTTCCTTGAAGTTGTTAATATTATTACAGGTAGATCTTTTAATTTCTTATTTGATCGGATTGCTTCTAAAACTTCAAAACCATCAACTATTGGCAAATTTAGATCCAAGATAGTGAGATTAGGAAGTTTTGTTGCTGATGACATTGAGTCAAATAAATAATTCAATGCCTGTTTGCCATCAATAACATGATCTACAAAAGAGATGTGCTTTAATTTGTCTAATGACATTTTTGCAAGTAGTGCATGATCAGGATTGTCTTCTACTAATAACACTTTAAATTTATCTTTATTCATAGTAACCTCATGTTATTTTATACGAACGGGATACTATGCCATCTTTATTTTGTAAATCAGTAGATTTTAATAGTATCCAGTTCTATATTTTATTTAATCCCTAAGTGGAGGAGGAGGTGGCATAGGTTGGTTCCCATCGCCTGAATAAACCCATTCTACTCCATTCCAATCCCAGTCAGGATATGGATCTGCACTTGCGTTTAATGGTGCCGTAAAAACTGTTGCCAGGATCAATAATCCTAAAATAAGCTTTTTCATGATTTCCTCCTCTCAAATTTTATTTAACAAATGAAATTTAATTAAATAAAATATGTAAAAATAGGGGGCACCGTTTTGTGATACTTAAATACGGCATCTAGTTTTTGTTTGTAGCTAAAATGTATTAATCTATCAAAAGTAATTCTTTTTTAATTAGTTCTAATTCTTTGTCGAGATTTATATTTT
>WTAK01000092.1 GCA_013139625.1 Candidatus Delongbacteria bacterium
GGGAATATTTTTACAGATAAACTTTATTTAACTGAATATCCTTTTGAATATTCAACATCTACCGGATTGTATTTAAAGCCAAGAGCGGCAGATGAACTTATAAGAAAGCTTGAAGAAGGTGTGAATTTATTTATTTATATCGGACACGGAGCTCCCGCTCAAATGGCGCACGAAAAAGTACTAACCACAAGTAATTATGCATTATTAAATAATTATAATAAATATTTCTTTCAAATAGGAGCTACTTGTAGTTTTGGTGTCTTCAATGATCCATACACAAGATCATTATCTGAGAAGATGTTAACAGACAGAAGTAAAGGTAGTATTGGATTAATAAATGCAGTTGCTCCGGTAAATGTAAGTGCCAATGAAAATCTTGTTGGAAGAATATTGAATACTACTTTTGCAGATCCAAATAATAAATTAACTATCGGAGATGCATTAAAAGAAGGAAAACTTCTATATGCAAATGGTAACTCAGCAGCATATATGCTACTAGGAGATCCTGCATTAAGATTTTTTAGGGACAAAGAAATAATTGCTGCCCCTGATACGGTTAGATTAGTTACACTGAAATTAGATACGATCATAACAAATTTAGATATTCCGATAACTGTTGATATACAGAATAAAAACGGTATCATGAATACGATGATCATTGACTCGGAAAGGAAAGTGAAATACTTTAATGATGATCATTGGAATACAGATGATGATACACTAAGATATACACTTCCGGGAAAGGTTATTCTTTCAGCACTATCGACTATTTCAGATGGTGAAAGTATTGCTGAATTTATACTGCCTAAAGATCTTGCTTACGGAGAAAATAATGGTAAAATAGTGTATTATGGATATAACACAGATAAAGATGAATTCTCAGGTTATACAGGGAATGTAAGTATCATCGGAGAAGCTACTCAGACTACGATAGACTCCATACCACCGGAATTAAGTATTTTTTATGATAATTTGAATTCTATTGCAGGTGATCCGATCGGTCAAAATCCTACATTTTATATTAGGATAAGTGATGAGAACGGAGTAAATACTTCAGGTGGTGTCGGTCATAAAATGATGATGGATGTTGACGGTGATCAAATTGAATTAAATGACTTTTTTCAATATGACTTGGATACTTACAAATCCGGTTATGCGAAATACCAATTGTTTAATCTATCCGTGGGAAAACATATAATTAAAGCTTCCGCATGGGATACATCGAATAACTACAATGAAATAACTGAAGAATTTAAGGTTATAAGTCAAAGTGATACTACGAGCGCTTGGGTTGGGAATTTACTGAATCATCCAAATCCAATAAAGAACAACGGAACAACATTTGGTTTTGCTGCTTATGGATCTACGGTTATTGATTCATATACGATTTCGGTATATACTGTTAACGGTAGAAAAATTAAAGTATTAAAAGATGGCCCTGTTAATGTCGGTAATGCGTTCCAGTATTGCGAATGGGATGGTAGAGATGATGATGGAGATATCCCGGGCAATGGTGTTTATATTTATATTTTAAGATTAAAATTTCATGGTGGTAAAACAGTAATGAAAAAAGGGAAATTAATCTTTGGCAGATAACGATTTAAAGAATATAGTAGAAAGATCTATTCAGGATGTTATTGATCTTAATGCTGATCTGAAATTTGCAGTATCTTACAGCGGAGGGATTGACTCCGCTGTTCTGCTTGATATAATTTTTAATTTTTATAGATCCGCTAAAATATCAAAACCGAAAATAATTTATTTCAATCACAATTTACGCGGTGAAGAGTCGGTTAAAGAAAGGCAATTCATTGAAAATAAATTCAACGATAACGATGTTGATATCAGGATAATTGATCTTGATGTAGAAACTTATTCATCAGAAAAAGATATCAGTATTGAATCTGCTGCGAGAGAGCTTAGATATTATCACCTTGAGAGTATAGCTGAAGAGGTAGATCATATTCTACTGGGTCATCATAGAGATGATAATATAGAAACAGTGTTCTTTAATTTCCTCAGAGGTTCAGGTTTAAATGGCTTAGAGGGCATCAAAAAGATCAGAGGTAAATATCTGAGACCTATGCTTGATATTTCGAAGGAAGAGATTACTAAATACGCAGAGAAAAATGATATAGAATATGTTACAGATTCTTCTAATTTTAAAGATGAATTCTCCAGAAATAAGATCCGCAATAATATTATTCCGTTTATCGAAAAGGAATTAGGTCGGAATATTAAGAATTCTATTCAAAATCTTTCCCAGAATATATCTGAAGTTAATGAATATTTTAATACTGTTATTTCAAAGTTTTTAGATGATAAATTGAATGCTCGAAATGCAAATAAAAGCCTTTGGATTTTAAGCAGAGATATGTTTCTTAAAGAAAGTGTCGTTATTCAGAAGCTTATTATCAATCACTGTTTGCAAACTATGAATATGGATTATAATCTTGATAGTAAAAGCATTAGATCTATAGTTGAACATATAGCTGCAAAAAAAGATAATATACTCGAGTATTTTGATCATAAAATTGAAGCATTCGGTAATAATATTATTATTCTTGGTCCGAATTCTTCGTATGATAATTCTACATATATTTCAGTTTTAGAGAAAACATCAGAGTTCTATTTTGATCCTGTAAAAGTAAGTAAACTTAAGTATGATACTATCAATATAGAAGATGAATTTACTTCGTTTGGAAAGAAAAGCCCTGAGAAGATCAGAAAAGTATTATCAGA
>WTAK01000041.1 GCA_013139625.1 Candidatus Delongbacteria bacterium
CCATTAAGTGCTTCCGCTTGTTGCATTGCAGCTTCAGGCGTAATTGTCCCTGCTTCCACTTGCTGTTTTAAACTTGCCGCTTTCGTAGCTCCGTTAACTCCTACCGGCACCTTTGCATCCTGTGCAATCAGGGCTGAAAAGCTGATCGATAAAATGATTAAAATAATAAGTGCTTGTATTGCGTTTCTCATTTTTATTCCTGTAATAATTTCTTGTAAATTTTTTATATTTACTTTGTAAATACGCATATGTTCATATTAAAGAGTTAATATACTAAAATTGTGGGTAAGTAGCAACGGAATTAAAATTGTGTTCAAGCTAATAAAAAAGGCAGAAATAATCTCTGCCTTTAAAAATGTGTATTTCTATGGAACTCTATTTAAGTAACATCATCTTTCTACTTTCAACACTTATTCCATTTACTTTCAGATCATAAATATACATTCCGGTAGTTTGGTTTTTTGCGTTAAAATTAACTGTGTGAGAACCTTTATCCATTTTCTTATTTACTAATATCTCAACAAGCTGTCCTTGGATATTATAAACATTTAGTTGTACTTGAGCAGTATTTAGTATGGAATAACTTATCGTAGTTTCCGGGTTGAAAGGATTCGGGTAGTTTTGTTCAAGTGTATAATTGTCAATTATCAATTGTTCCACCTCAATTGAAAGCGTAGGATCGTCGTAAACATACTCCATCTTTGTATCATTTGAATATTCTCCGAGTGTATTATCATAATTAAAAGTGATAACCCTTTGCAATACCCCTCCGTCATAGTAATATAATGAGTCCGCTTCATTCTGAAGCCATTCATTACTTTCCCAAATGTATCTTTCTTCTTTTCTTAAAATCCCAAGATCATCAAATCTATGTATTTTTTTACTTAGATTTGACCATATTGCAGTATCTTCATCTAATTGTTCTGTAATTGAAATGCCCTGATGGGAAAAATACTCCCAATTTGTTCTTTTTAAAATCGAAGTATTATTCCAACCATAATACTTGTGATAATCTATATCTGAAACTCTTTCAAATTGACCATATAGATAGTAAGCAATATACTCAGTAGTTACTTTATAGTCAGAACTAGGACCATAATAATCATAAATATAATCAAGTTTATTGTTTACATAGTTATAAATCTTATCTGTCGCTGTTGCTGTATAATCATAACTATCTGCGTAAACATTATCAACATAATGACCACGAATCCTACCGTCTAAATAATACCTAAACATATCCGCTATTGAATAATAATAATAGGGACCCGAGTGCATCGAAGAATCAAAATACCTTAATTCATAATATTCAGAGCCATATGTAGCATCGTAGGTCTTATAGGTCGTTGGATTTTCACCATCTGTATACCTTTGAGCCTGCAAGTCAATAATATTACCATTAGACACTCGATTATAAAAACTCCTTCTAGTCTTTACCCACGTACTATCATTCCAATTTGATTCAATTTTGTAGATTATCAGCTGATCATTAGGATTGGTGTTGAAAATACTAAAATATCCTGTGCTAACACCATAAACATAAACATAGTCAACAGATGAAATTTTTATTGAAAAGTATTCTCCATACAGGAATGGTGGTATTGACCAAGTATAATATTCATCGCTATCTGTCGACTCAACAATATTAGTTAAATAATCATCATATTTATAAAGATCAATTCTTACATTCTCCGAAATATCGTCGGTCCAGATGATATTTAACTGATCTCCGAATATCACTATCTCGCCACCATTTGGTGAAGAAATAATAATATTACCACTTCCTTCCCTTTGTACAGTTATTGTGTTACTTGGTGGACTAATTCCCATGTAATTAAATGCTTTTATCCTGTAATAATAAACGGTTTCAGTATTCACTTCTGATACAGAGTACGATGTAACATCTCCTATGTCACAATTTTCATAACCTTCCACAAATACGTCGAACTGATCATCGTAAGCTATATCAAGATAGTAACCTTCAGCTTCAGGTACTTGTGTCCAATTCGCTTTAAATAATGACTCGGTCATATCTGTTTCTTCTAAAGCAATCGGAGCACCCGGCACATTCACAACTTCACCAACTATAAAATTTTGCTCTCCAATAAACGCAGATCCGGCAAAGTTATTATCCACAGCCTGTACATTCCAATAATACTTCCCGTCGGAAAGATTCTTAATTGTCCATGAAGTTACTTTATTAGTGTTACCTAAACGGACCATCTTTCTGTATCCAGTCGAAATATCACTCATAGGGCTTTTTACATTGCTTTTATCTCTCCAATCTCCAATATAAATGTTATATGAAAGCCCATCCTGAGGAGTTTCATTGTCTGTAGCTTTATTCCAAGACAAAGTCACTTCTGAGCCGTTTACATTTGATATTAAGCTCCCAGGAGTAGATGGTATAGTATTAGGAGAATTACTGTCGTTCCTATACAGTTTTGTGATATAGTAACCCTGACATATTATATCAAGATCTCCATCATTATCGTAATCTGCACATGAAACATCATAACCATCGTGCTCAATAAATTCGAGATCTGCATCAATAAATTCGCCTTCGCAATTTTGAAGTATGCTAATCAATTGTCGGGAATCTGCTAATATTATGTCGAGGTCACCATCGTTGTCAAAATCTCCCCATTTTCCTGAATCGTAGCTATTTCCGTTAAATACTGCATTAATATTAGTAAAGATTCCTGCATCATTACGATAGATTTTACAACCTGACCATCCGGTTCGCAAAATATCCAGATCTCCGTCATTATCATAATCACCCCAGGCTACTGATCCTGAGTAAAGATCTTCAAAATCTGCATTTATATCTATAAAAGCTCCTAAATCGTTACGATAGATTTTTGATATATTCATGGATCCTGCATCTCCTGATATCAGAATATCCAGATCACCGTCATTATCGTAATCACCCCATGCTACCGAACTACTATATACATTTACTAATCCTGCTTCTATATCTGTAAAATTTCCTTCATCATTTCTGTATATTTTTGTAATTGAATTATAGTCTGGATAAGAATCTATGGTTCCTGTAAGCAAAATATCCAAATCACCGTCATTATCATAATCTCCCCATTTAACATCACCAGAACTCACTCCAGTAAGTTCGATATGACTATCTCTGAAT
>WTAK01000350.1 GCA_013139625.1 Candidatus Delongbacteria bacterium
AGGGAGAACAAAAGTTAGGTCCGATAATTTGTTCTTATGTAATAAATAAAAAAATAAAAAATTTCACGAGTGATTCAATCAAGATCGTTATTCATTCAATTTTACAAGGTAACATATCATACATAGATTCTACAGGTAAGCAAAAGACGATGCCATTAGATTCATTGAAGATGGTCTTGCCTATTAAAGACATAGGTAAGTATAAATTATCAGTTACAGAGAAAAAATATATAATATCTTTTATACTACTTTTAATATTAATAGCTGTATTGATCTACTTTTTTATGAAAAGGAAAAGAAATGGTATTGAGCATGTAGAGATAAAAGAAAAAATTGTAATCATTCCGGCACATATAAAAGCTTTTGAGAAGTTGGATGAACTGAAGAAGAAAAATTATCTATCGAAAGGTAATTTTAAAGAATTTGCAGCAGAACTCTCACTTATTACAAGATTATTCTTAGAGGACAGATATTTATTTCCGGGTGCAGAACTTCCAACAGGAGAATTGAAGGAAGAAATAGCCAAATACATTGAAAAGGCTGAATTGCTACAGGGAATGCATAAATTATTGGAAATAACAGATTATGTAAAATTAGCAAAATTTATTCCTCTTGAAGCAGAATTAAAAGGATTCTTAGATTTTGCTTATGAATTAGTAGATAAACTTAAAGAAGAGAGTAAAAAGAACAATGTTTAAGTTTAACAATCCAGAATATTTTTATTTATTCTTTTTTCTTGTAATAGCTATAATTTATTTTATTTCAAAGAAAAAAAGTCCTAGTTTACGATTCTCAAATACAAGTTCGCTGAAAAAAGCGAAAGCATCGATTAGGACAAGATTGTTTTTCTTGCCTTATGTGCTAAAGATTATATCAATAACATTGTTTATAATAGCATTAGCCAGGCCTCAATCAACCACAGAATCTTCAGAGACTATAACTGAAGGTATTGACATTGTAATAGCATTAGATATCTCAACTTCAATGTTAGCACAGGATTTCAAGCCTGATAGATTTAAGGCTTCTTTAGAAGTCGCAAAAGAATTTATCAAAGGAAGGCAAAATGACAGGATCGGATTTGTAGTTTTTGCCGGAGAATCATACACTCAATGTCCTTTAACGACAGATTATAATATTTTGTATGAATTAGCCGATAAAATAAAAATGGGTATCATTGAAGATGGTACCGCGATCGGTACGGCAATAATAAATTCTATCAATAGATTGAAAGATAGTAAGTCCAAAAGTAAAGTGATAATATTACTTACTGACGGAGAAAATAATAAAGGTGAAATAGAGCCTGAAACAGCTGCTCAAGCTGCCGAGGCATTAGGGATTCGGATATATTCAATAGGTATAGGCAAGGAGAGGGCACCCTACCCATTTAAGGATATGTTTGGCAATACAAGGTTGAGAGAGGTTGACTTTAAAATAGATGAAGAGATGATGGTTGGTATTGCAGAAGGTACCGGTGGAAAATATTTTAGAGCACAGGATAAAGGTAAGCTTGAAAAGATATACGAAGAGATAGATAAGTTAGAGAAAACAAAGATAAAGATAAAATCATATAAAAGATTTAATGAGAAGTATGATAAATTTTTATTTCCGGGCATGATCATTTTTTTATTAGCACTATTTTTGGAAAATACTTACTTTATGAAGAAACCATGATATACTAGCTTAAAATATATTATTTTAATAATATTGATTTTATTTCAAATCAATACTATATTACAATCGTCGTTTAGTTCTAAATTAGAAGTATAAATATAAAATATCAAAAAGACGCTAACACTGTCTTTGTTGTCAATAATAACGATTATTTGATCATTAATGAAAAATTTAAAATCCATATCGATCCTTTACTTAGAAGATGATGAACTTGATGTAGATATAATTAGAATGACCATTGCTGAAGGAAATTTCAAGTTTAATCTAACCCATGTAAAGAGTAAATATGAGTTTAAAACTGCTCTGAGAACAATGAACTATGATGTAATAATAGCAGATCATAGTTTGCCGGATATAGATAGTTTTGGTGTTCTTTCAATCGTAAATGATATCAATTCAACTATTCCGGTTATTATTTTAGCTGCTTCTATTGATGAAGAAGAAACGATTAAAACCTTAAAATTTGGTGCGAGTGATTATATATATAAGAATAAATTGTATAGATTGTTGCCATCAATTGTAAAAGTTATTGATGATGCACATAGATTAAAAAAGGAAAAACTTAATCAAGAAGAATTAAAACGGTCAGAGGAAAGGTTAACTACGATATTTCACGAACTATTAGATGTTATAATTGTTTTTGATCTAGAAAATGGCAATATCATAAATATAAATAAAGCGGTTAAAAAGAATTTAGGATATACGAGAGGCCATTTAATAGGTAATAGCTTTTTTTCTTTATTTTATGAGGAATTACAAGAAGTTGAAAAGAATAACTTTTTAAAAAGGTTAATAACCTATGGATATATTTTAGAAAATGGAAGGTTTAGAGATAAGAATGGTAAGCTTTGTGAGATGGAAATTGCTATAACAATTATTCCATGGGGGAATGGGAAAGTAGGATTGGTAACCTTGAGGAACATTTCAGAATTAAACTAATATGAAATTTATAAAATGAAAAAAGCGGATTTAATAATCCGCTTTTTTTATATACATTTTTGAAAATATTAGAAGCTATACTTTATAGTAGTTCCTAATTTCATAATCAAATCTTCCGGATGATCTGGGTTTGATAAATCCATAACTCTTGAATATCCTACATCAGGTACAAAAAGAGCAAAGAATGGAATGATATTAAGGTCATCATATAAAGTGATTTTTGCTTTAATATCAAATTCAGATCCCATATACATAGTATCAGCAACTTTTCCATAATTTTGATCAAACATGAATACGCCAAGACCGCCAGTTAGAATAAAGTTATCCTTAACTTTATAATCAACTAATATAGTTGGAAGTGCTATTCCAAGTTCTTCGAAAAGATCGAAATCCATTGGATCTTTATAATCAATACCATCAGGATTTTGGTTTATAATCTCAAGACCGGTATCGTAGAATTGTTTGAAAGTTTCAAAATTTTCATACATAGTTTGACAACCTCTGTATAAAAAGTTAGCCCTAATAGTAATCTTCTTGTCAACAACAAAAGAAGATTTTAAACTAAAACCAGTTCCTGTTTTATCTGGTGCATGAGGTGTTTGAAAATTATCAGCATTGCCTTCAACTACGTCATAATCATAGTATCTGTTGTTCACAACAAATTGAGCATCGAATTTAATCTTTCCGTAATCTCCAACAATTCTTGGAGCAACAAAGATACTAACCTCATCTGTATTTACTGTAATAGAAGGATCCGGTTGATCGTATACACTTCTATCGAAAACCAAATAGTTAGATAGACCTAAAGTGATTCTTTCATTCAATTTGTAATCTAAACCTAATGCAAAGAATGTTGTTCCGTAACTATAAGTGGATTCGCTTATATTATCTTCATTTTCATCGAAAGTTGCGAACCATCCAAGATCAACAGAATATTTATTAAATTTACCTTTCCATAATATTCCTGCAACATCAGCATTGAAAATGAAACCGTGCGGATCTTTGTAAGGTAAAAGTCCAATTGTGATCTTATGATCTTTGTTAGGCTTAATGTCAAGGTAAAGATTTTTTGTCTCGGTGTTTATACCATCAGTTCCTAAGTCGGCACTTGGATTAGTACCAAATTGGATATCGCCAATTTCAAATACTGCTTTAACAAAAAGATTGTCGTTGATGCTATAACCAACGCATGGTCTGAATCTTAGGTCAGTTTTTTTGTCGTAGATCTGTGTATCGGCATCAGTTGAGTTCAAATTTTGTAATTCAGAACGAACTCTCATACTCATTCCGAATTTGATTTGAGCAAAAGCTGCTGCGATTGACACTAGAACTAAGATTGAAACAAACTTTTTCATAGTGTTTTCCTTTTTATTTTAGATTTTTTATAATTTCGTTTTAAGAGTCATTCCAACCTTTAAGAATAAATCTGCTTTACCAGTAAAGTCATACCATTCACCAGGAAACATTACTGCTAAGTATGGTAATAGTGAAACTTTGTCATATAGGTTAATGTTTGCTTTCAAGTCAACTTCAGTACCGATCCAAGATTCAGGGCGAGTTATTCCATCCCAGTGAACTTGTAAATATTCAACAGGAGTTGTTGCATGTCCTGCACCAAAAGTTAGAATTATATCTTTATTTAACTGGTAATCAAAGAATATTGAAGGTAAAATTATTCCAACTGTATGAAAGCTACTAATAGGACTAAATACATTATGGTCAGTATTATCCATACCAAATCCACCTTCCGTAAGTATCTCTAAACCAGTTTTATAATATGATCGATCTTGGTAACTTTTGTAAGTATCGAATCCACCTTCTGGAGAGCTATCACCATCGCGGAATAGGAAATTAAATCTAGCAGTTGTTTTCTTGTCAATTTTATAGTTTGTTTTTAAACTGAATAATAGTCCCATCGTTTCAGCACCAAATCTCTCATCAGGCCTCATGTTATTCGCGGCTAAAACAGCCTCAATATGAAAATTATTGAAAGTGCCGGAAAAATATGGGGCAAACCAAAGGTTAATACTGGTTTCATGTATGTTAACATTAGAAGTTGTATCCCTAACGACTTCCGCAAGAGAATTGAAACCAATATTCATATTTTCATCAATTGTGTAGTCAAAGTCAGCAGTTACCAGTGACTTTCCAAAACTATAAGTCTTACCATATAAAATACCTTCATCATCATCAACAGGTACGAACCATGCTAGTTTTGATTTGTACTTCTTTTGAAATGTATTTGACCATGATATTCCGGCAAGGTCAGAATCTAGAATCACTTTATGGAAGTCTCTGTATGACTGCAAACCTAAAATAATGTTGTTGTTTTTATCAGGAGAAATCTCAAGATAAATATTTTTAGTCTCAATATTAACTCCATCAGTTCCAAGACCACCACCTGAAATACTGTCTCCGAACTGTATATCTCCAATTTCAAAGACGGCCTTGACAGAAAGGTGTTCATTTTTCCTATAACTGATCCAAGGTTTAAACCTCACATCCGTTAACCTTTGCCATGGCTGAGCTTTATAATAGACAGATAGATTCCCATCCGAATCAGTCATATTATATATCTCAGATCTTATTCGTAGAGACATTCCATTCTCAAGTTGAGCATTTGCGATAATCACAAAGAGTGCAACCAAGGCAAAAGCTGTTAACTTCTTCATAAAATCTCCGTTTTTCTATATTAATTATTATATAACCATTAATAATGAAAGCACGCCCCATACTGAAAGCTCTCATTTCGATACAATTTAACAAGACCAGTCAAGCTTGTCAAGTAAAAAATATATACTTTTAGTAGTACGTAGAAACTATATAAACTCAAGGATTGTAAATAATGATTAGTAAACTTGACAATAGTTACATTAATTTCGTATTTTACCTTTGTGAAAGATAAAGTGATAGAGAAAAATATATTGCAAGTAATCAGGGACGTATCAGTTGAGGAAAAGCTCAATGTGTTTTTGGTTGGTGGGTATGTTCGAGATATTATATTAGTTAGGGAATCAAATGACATTGATTTAGTTGTTGAGGGAGATGCCATAATTTTTGCTAAAAAAGTAGCACAAAGATTAAAAAGAAAGAAGGTGGTAACTTTTCCAAGATTTAAGACGGCTAAATTAACCTACAGAAACTATGATATTGAATTTGTTTCGGCAAGAAAGGAAAGTTATAATAAATCATCAAGGAATCCCACAGTTTCCGGTGGAAATTTAGCGGAAGATCTAGCTAGAAGGGATTTTACGATAAATACGCTTGCGATTGATATCAGATCTATGGATGAGATAATTAATCAATTTAGCGGAATTGAGGATATTAGAAAAAAAATTATTAGAACACCTTTAGATCCAGATATTACTTACTCAGATGATCCTTTAAGGATGTTAAGAGCAATAAGGTTTGCATCGAAATTGAATTTTAAAATTGAAAAGACTTCATTTGAGGCGATAAAAAAGAATTCACATAGACTAGATATAATTTCCGAAGAAAGAATAAGTGATGAATTCTTTAAGATCTTAAAATCAGATTTTCCGGTTAAAGGTATATTTTTACTTGAAAAATCGGGGTTGTTGAAAATAATTTTTCCAGAACTTTCTGAATTAAAAGGTCAAGAATTTAAGGATGGGATAGATCATAAAGATAATTTTTTACATACTTTGAAAGTTTTGAATAATATTTCAAAGCAAACGAAGGACTATAAGCTTAGACTAGCGGCATTAATGCATGATATTGGAAAACCAAAGTCTAAATATTTCAAAAAAGGTATTGGGTGGACTTTCCATGGACATGATGATGTAGGTTCGAAAATGTTTGTAAAAATCGCACAAAGATTGAAATGGTCAAATGAAGTAACGGATTATGTTTCTAAAATGATAGCATTGCATCATAGACCGATATCTCTCACGAAGGAAGAGGTGACAGATTCTGGAGTCAGGAGGTTTTTGTTTGAAGGAGGAGAATTAGTTGATGATCTCATGTTATTATGCCGTGCAGATATAACAACTTCGAACAAAAAGAAAATAAATAAATACCTTGATAATTTTGATAAACTTTCCGAAAAATTAGTAGTAGTGGAAGAAAAAGACAAATTAAGGAATTTCAAACCACCGATTACCGGATTGGATATTATAAAAGAATATACAACTGGAGAAGGACCATTGATAGGAAAAGTTAAAAAGGAAATACTGGATGCGATTATTAACGGTTCAATAAAAAATGATAAAAAATCTGCAGTCAAAATGTTGAAAAGTATAAGAAAAAGATTACAAAATAAAAATATTTAGACATAAAAGGTGTAAAAGTGAATGATAATTCAAATGAAAAACGAAAAATAAGTGCAAGTGATAGTGATATTTTTTCAATTAGTAGTGAAGAAAGTTTTTTTAATAATATTGCTGAAATTGAAGATCTAAGAAATGTAGTTCCAACTCATGAAGAAACTGCTAATAAAAAATTGCAAGAAGTTTTAAGTGTTACAGAAAAGCTTATGACTACATATAACAGGGATGAAATCTTTGAATTAATTATTTCAAAATCAATAAGGTTGACCGGTGCTGAAAGGGGATATTTAATATTAATTGATAAGGAGAATGACCTAAATGTTTCGTATGCATTGAATATGGAATCTGAAACTCCTCAGGATTCTTTAAAAGAGATTTCCTCTACAGTTATTAATAAAGTGATCAATGATAAGGAAGTAATTATTATTAAGGATGCTCTAAAAGATCAAGAATACGAGGTCAAGCGTAGTATAATAAACCTCAGATTAAAATCGATCATGTGCGTTCCAATGATAAGAGAGAGCGTAGTGATAGGTATTATATATGTAGAAAATCGAACTATTCCAGGTATTTTTAATAGTGAATCAGGAGAAATCCTGAAATTTTTTGGTAATCAATGTGCTGTTGCACTTGAAAATCTAAATTTATTGGATGAAAACAAAAAATATGCCCTTACTTTGGAAAAGCAGGTTGAAGAGAGAACAAGTGAGCTGGAATTTGAAAAAAGTTATATAGAAAAGATCATTGATAATGTAGGAGAAATTTTAATTGCAGTTGACCAAGATCTAAAGATCGAAAGATCAAATAATGCTTTAAATATTTTAGGTATAGGGTCTAAGGAAGTTGCAGGTAAAAAATTAAGTGAATTTTATGAAAAAGAATCTTTTGGGCAGATTAAAAAAGCGATCAAAGAAGGAAAAAATGTAGCTAATATATCATGTTATGTGAAAAATCAATCCGGTGTAAGAGTTCACTTTTCTGCAACGATAACCCATATCTCTGACAATGGTAAAATTATCGGATCTATAATAATAAATAAGGATATGACAGAAGTAGAAAAATATGAGAAAGAAAAGTTAGCTAAAAATGCTCTAGAATCAATAACCAAAGCAGCTGTAACAGCGAACGATCAAATCAATACACCACTTGGTGTAATAATAGGAAGAGCAACAATTTTATCTTCTTACTTGCCTGATGATGATAAATTTCAGAAAAATCTTGAGACGATAAAAGAACAATCATACAGGATCAAAGAAACTGTAAATGAGATGAAGGAAATTACTAAGATCAAAGAAAAAGATTATAAGTTAGATGGTGTTAAAATGATCGACCTTGATCAAAAAAAATAAATTATTTTAAATTTCAACCAAATTATTCGATCTATTTTTTAATAAATTTCAATTTTATATATTTTTTAATGCTCATCTGTGCATCAATATAATATATCAAATATTCACAAGATACATTGTATTGCGCTTGGTTAGATGTCGCCCAAAAACCTTCATTTAAAAAAAAGGCAAAAAAGGTTGATAAACTACTTGACAATGTAAAAATAAAACAATATATTTGTGACCCGCTGCTGATAGTAGCGAAATCGTTCATTGACATAGGCAAGTAAGAAGTATTAAAAATAGTACGAAAAGAAGAAACTGGAATGTTTTAAAAGACGAACCAGAAACAAAGCAACAAATTAACAAAGTTAGTAAACTCTGTTAAATATGTGATATATTTTTGAATAAAGATATAATATATATACAACGGAGAGTTTGATCCTGGCTCAGGACGAACGCTGGCGGCGTGCCTAACACATGCAAGTCAACTTGAAGCTACTGCTTGCAGTAGTGAATGGTGGCGAACGGGTGAGTAACGCGTAGACAATCTACCATTTAATGTGGGATAACTCATTGAAAAGTGAACTAATACCGCATAGTCTCTCTTCATGGCATCATGATAAGAGTAAAGACTGAGGTCGTTAAATGATGAGTCTGCGTATCATTAGTTAGTTGGTAAGGTAACGGCTTACCAAGACATCGATGATTAGCTGGTCTGAGAGGATGATCAGCCACACTGGGACTGAGATACGGCCCAGACTCCTACGGGAGGCAGCAGT
>WTAK01000117.1 GCA_013139625.1 Candidatus Delongbacteria bacterium
GTTAACCCAAACAAGATCAACTTTACATTTGTTTGCACTTCCGGCATGGATAAAAGCTTCTATAATACTCTTATAAGAATCTTTCAATCCTGTATATTTACCAACGATAGCGATCTTAACTTTATCAACTGGTGTTTTTATATACTTTACAAATTGTCTCCAGTCATCCAGCTTTATTTCTTTTGTTTCGATACCTAACTTTTCGCAAATTATATCATCTAATTTATAAGCATGAAATTCAAGGGGTACTTGATAGATCGTTGATTGATCTTTAGCTTCAATAACACAACCTTTTTCTACGTTGCAAAATAGTGCAATTTTATCTTTAGCTTCTTTAGGGATCGTTCTTTCTGTTCTTGTAATCAATATGTCAGGTTGAATTCCTAGTTCTAAAAGATTTTTTACGGAGTGCTGGGTCGGTTTAGTTTTCAATTCTCCCGCAGCTGCAATATATGGTACCAATGTTAAATGTATATACAAAAGATTAGAAATCCCGACCTCATATTTAAATTGCCTAATCGCTTCTATAAATGGTAATCCTTCAATATCACCAACAGTCCCGCCTATCTCTACTATCAGAACATCTAATTTATTGGCAGATGTAACATTGAATATTCTTTCCTTGATCTCATTTGTAATGTGAGGTACTACCTGTACTGTTCCACCAAGGTATTCGCCTTTTCTTTCTTTGGTAAGAACGGTATCATATATCTGACCTGCAGTTGCATTATTGATCTTCATCATGTTGACATCGATAAATCTTTCGTAATGTCCCAGGTCCAAATCTGTTTCTGCCCCATCCTCTGTTACAAACACTTCACCGTGCTGAGTTGGAGACATTGTTCCCGGATCAAGATTTAAATAAGGATCAAGTTTCAGAATAGAAACCTTTAAGCCTCTTTGTTTTAATAGTAGACCTATACTTGCCGCTGCGATACCTTTACCCAGAGCAGAAACGACTCCACCTGTTACAAAGATATATTTTGTTTTTGACCTTCTGACCATTTCAGATACCCCTCTATATTTGAAATTTTATTAATTGTTCATTATTGTAGGGAACGGTTTGAAACCGTTCCCTACGGTAACCAATTTCATCAATTCATCATATCTTTTATTTCTTTCAATTTATTCAACGCTTCTATCGGCGTTAAATTATTTATGTCGATCTCTGATAATTTTTCTCTTACTATGTCATTTTCTGAGCTAAAAAGACTCGGTTGTTCAAGAACAATAACTTTTTCCTTATCCTTTGCCAATTTAGGTTTAGAATCCGGAGTAAGTTCATTCTCCTGAAGATTCTTCAGGATGATATTTGCTCTTTTTATTACTTCCTGAGGCAATCCTGCCAATTGGGCAACATAAATACCATAACTGTGATCAGCTCCACCCGGAATTATCTTCCTCATGAAGATGATCTGATCTTTATATTCTTTCACACTAACGGAGTAATTTCTTACTCTTGAACAAATTCTATCTATCTCTGTAAGTTCATGATAATGCGTTGCGAACAGTGTTCTCGATGATAATTTCGGAGTATTGTGAATGTATTCAATGATCGACCAAGCCAGACTTAGACCATCAAAAGTAGCTGTTCCCCTTCCAACTTCATCAAAGATTATCAAACTTTGCGGAGTTGCATTATTCAGGATATTTGCAGTTTCATTCATCTCAACTAAGAACGTACTTTCTCCACCTGCCAAGTTATCGGAAGCACCTACTCGGGTGAATATTTTATCCACCATCCCTATCTCTGCGAGATCAGCAGGTACGAAACTTCCAGCCTGTGCTAATAGGACTATCAATGCAGTTTGTCTTAAATAGGTTGACTTACCTGACATATTAGGTCCGGTGATTATCTGTATGTTGGCTTCTTCCGAAATATCCAGATCATTTGGAATATATTCTTTCCCTGTCTCGATCATTCTTTCTACTACAGGATGTCTGCCGTTTTTGATATTTATGCTTATCGTATCTACGAAAATTGGTCTGGTATAATTATATTTCTGAGAAACTACTGCAAACGAGTGTAAGCAATCTAAATTCGCGATTATGTGTGAATTATTTTTTATCAGAGAAATATAATTCAGTAGTTTGATCTTGATCTCTTCGTATAATTTCTTTTCTAAATTTGATATCTTTTCATCGGCATTTAAGATCTTTTCTTCATATTCTTTCAGCTTTTCATTGATGAACCTGTCTGAATTTACCAGTGTTTGCTTTTTTACGAAGTTATCAGGTATTTGATCTGCATATTTTTTAGTTACTTCGAAATAATATCCAAATACTTTATTAAATCCTACCTTTACATTTGGAATACCTAATTCTTCTTTTACTTCCTGCTGTAAAATCAGCAGCTTTTCTTTGCCATGATTTATAATATCATAAAGATCATCAAGCTTAGTCGAATATCCTTTTTTAATAAATCCACCATCACTCATGGAAAGTGAACAATCTTCACTGATAGAACTTTCTATTATGCTGAGAATATCTTTCCCATCTTCAAATTTAGATATCACATCATCAACATATGTTGAATTCAATTGCTTTAACAGTTCTATTACTTCCGGGATCTTGGATAAAGAATCTTTTAATCTTAGTAACTCTGCCGGAGTAACTTTTGAAGTACTTATCTTCCCTGAAAGCCGTTCGATATCAACTATTTCGTTAAGCAAATTACTTAGGTCTTTGTTTATAGAACTGTCATTTAGTAATGACTCGGTGATCTCCAAGCGACTATTTATCTTTTCACCTTCTTTCAATGGATTGATCAGCCACTTCTTCAATAATCTTGCAC
>WTAK01000312.1 GCA_013139625.1 Candidatus Delongbacteria bacterium
TCCATCACCGGCATGCCCGTAAATTACAATACGAAGTCCATATTTTTCTTCAATACTTCTTACAATATCTGTTATTCGTGGAAATTCGCTGATCGGGATCGAGATATCTTCATTTAATTTATTCGGAGATATTCTTTTGATAGATGAAGATATTGCTCTTCTAACATCCCATATCTTTTCTGCATCATCTTCTGATTCTGCTTTCTTATAGCCTAGAATTTTAAATTTCTTAAATAAATTCTCTAATTCTGAAGATCTATCCAAAAGGTCAGGTAATAAATTAGAGTCAAGTTCAATGATCAATACCGTATCGGTATCTTCAATAAGTTTAATATCTTTAAATCTGGTTACAGCATCCAAAGCGTTATTGTCTATTATTTCCATTACGGAAGGATCAATATTAGTTTGTTTTATTTTTATAACAGTGTTTACTGCATCCATAAAACTGCTGTGATAAGAGATGAAAGTATCTTTTAAAATAGGCTCATCAAGAAGCTCTAAAGCGATCTCGGTAATAATTCCCAATGTTCCTTCAGATCCGATAAGGATAGACGCACCAGGCAAAGCTTTATTGCTATAGATACCATAAGAATATAAGTAGCCTGTGCTATCAACAAATTTCAAGCCTTTAACATATCTTGAGGTTACTCCATATCTGACACAGTGAAGTCCACCTGCATTTTCAGCGATCGTACCACCAATGGTTGCAACCTTATTACTCGAAGGATCAGGCGGATAATACAATCCCATTTCTTTCACTTTTTCCTGAAGGTCTGAGACTACTACTCCCGGCTGAACATAAGCGATGCGATTTCTTTTATCTATCTTGATGATTTTATTCATTTTTTCAAAATTAAGTACAATCCCACCTTTAATAGGTACTGCACCACCACTCATTCCGGAACCTGCACCTCGTGGTATAATTGGGATTTCATTTTTTGCTGCAAAATTAACAGTGATCAAAACCTCTTTTTGATTGGTTACATTTACTACCAGATCAGGCTCTCCGTTGAACTTTGTGGAGTCAGTCCTATAAACGTATTTTTCTTCCTCAGATGAAGAAATTATATCAGGTGGTAAAAGGTCTTCTAATTTATCCCAAAAAGGCATAATAAGTATCCAAGTTTAATTCATACCTAATATAAAAAAAATAATTGATAATTAAAAGATTAAAAAACCGAAACACATATTTTACAGAATGTAGGGGACGCAGATCTGAGTCCCTTACGAAAATATGGTAGTTATCCGTAGGGTCGGGATTTACCTCCGACCTAAATGGAAGGTTTTTTCTCTTGCTCAAATATTTTTTTTCGTTTAATTTTATTCAAAGCATTTATACGGAGTAATTATGATAGAAATATTTAAAAAGAAAGATTCAATTTTAAAAAAGATAGATGCTTATGAGGATAATTCCTGGGTGAATATTGTTCATCCGTCTGAGGAAGAGATAAATTCAATTATTGAGAAATTCGATATCCCACGAGATTTCTTAACAGATTCTTTAGATATTGATGAAGTTGCTCGTTTGGAGATAGATGATGATAATTTTATTCTAATGACAAGAATACCTGTTTTAGATATAGATGATGAGGGTTCACATTACCAGACAATACCATTAGGAATAATAGTTCTAAATAATAAGCTGATGATAACAGTATGTTCAAGAGAAAATGATCTTATTTCTGATTTTATCCAGCAAAGAATAAAGAATTTTGATCCGGCAGAAAGAGGTAAGTCTATTTTACAAATATTTAACAGGACAAACCAATATTATATTCGATACCTGAAGCAGCTAAGGCATAAGGCAGGGGAGATCGAGGAAGACATTCAGCGATCAATGAAAAATGAAGAACTTGTTAAAATATTCAAACTAGATAAATCTCTGATCCAATTTGAAGCATCACTAAAATCAAACAATAGAATGATACAGAAACTACAGAGAAGTAAACTTTTTAAAATGGATGAAAGTAAAGAAGATATTCTTGAAGATGTAATGATCGATATTAAGCAGGCTATTGAAATGGCTGAGATCTATAGCGTAATTATGAAGGAAATGATGAGCTTTTTCACATCGTTGATATCTAACAATCTTAATGTTGTCATGAAATTTCTTACAGCTGTAACGATCATTATTGCAATACCGACATTAGTGGCAAGTATTTACGGGATGAATGTAAGTCTTCCATTCCAAAATGCTCCGCATGCATTTATAATAACGTTGGTTATTTCGGCTGTTGCGGCTTTGATGGGAATCATATTATTTATCTACCGTAAATGGATTTAAAATCATTTAAATTTTGATTTCCATCGTGAAATATTTCATTTTACACCATTATATCGTTATTTCGTCAGTAGAGGATATGATTATTGATAAAATTGTATGATATTGTTAGTGTTGACTCCTCGACACACACACAAATGAAAGGGTGAGATTGCGCAGAAAGCGGTTTCACCTTTTTTTATTCAGGTAGGTTTTCTGGTAAAGTTTCTTTGATCTTTAATTTGTCAATATAAAGTAATGTCCCTGATGTGATCAGGATAGGCCAGACAAGGATGTTTAATAATGGAATCAGGAAAATAAAGAACATAATTCCACCGTAACCGACCCAAATACCGGGTCTTTTAA
>WTAK01000081.1 GCA_013139625.1 Candidatus Delongbacteria bacterium
AGAGGTAGTGAGATAAAAGAATATTTGAGTATGTTATCTGATAGTTCTGCAATGAAACAAAAATTCAAAAGTTTCTCAGAAGAATATCTTGATCTTGATAAAGTTACTAACTGGGTAAAAAATAACTTATCAATGGGAAGTATTGATGTAAATATTATGACCAAACTTGATAAGGAAAACTATAAAAATGACGAGAAATTATCTACAGAATTCAATGATGCCCATGCGGCACTTAGGGGTTATGCGAATAGTGATTTAAATTCTTCTATAATACTTTCTGCAGGAATGAATCCGAGATTATATGCTTATATGGAGCAATTCAAAGATTTCTACCCTAATGAATCTGGAGAAATAAAAAAGAAAATAATTTTAAAGGTCAGTGATTATAGATCGGCTTTGATCCAAGGAAAATACCTAGCTAAAAAAGGGTTATGGATCTCAGAATATAGAATTGAATCCGGACTTAATTGCGGTGGACACGCTTTTGCAACAAATGGACACCTCTTAGGACCAATTCTAGCTGAGTTCAGGGATAAGCGAAAAGAATTAATTCAGATGAATTATAAAATTTTTATTAATGCGTTGTCCACTAAAGATCGTGTAATACCTAAGATAGAATTACCACTAAAGATCACTGCTCAAGGTGGTGTAGGAACTTCTGAAGAGCATCAGTTCCTACTTGACCATTATCAAGTAGATTCAGTTGGATGGGGGACACCTTTTCTTCTGGTGCCTGAAGTAACAGCAGTAGATGAAACTACTCTAAGTAAATTGATCGATGCGAAGGAAAATGATCTATACTTGAGTAATATTTCTCCATTGGGTATTTCTTTCAATAACCTTAGAAATAATACCAAAGATATTGAGAAATCATCTCTGATAGATAAGGGAACTCCCGGCAGCCTGTGTACCAAGAAATGTCTTGTTTCAAATAAGGAGTTTACAAAAAACAGCATTTGCACAGCTTCACGAGAATATCAAAATTTAAAATTAAAAGAATTAGACAAAGAAGAATTGACTTCTAAGGAATATCAAAACAAATATGACAAGATAGTTGAAAAATCATGTATTTGTGTAGGCATAGGAACATCTTCTTTATTGGTAAATAATTTAGACACGAAAGCTGAGGGTCAGGGAGTTTCAGTTTGCCCTGGTCCGAATATGGCGTATTTCTCAAAAGCAATGACTTTAAAACAGATCACTGACCATATCTATGGAAGGTCAAATATGATAACTAGAAATGACCGACCGAATATGTTCATGGAAGAGCTAAAAATTTACATTGACTATCTTAAGGATAAATTTGAAGAAACGAAGGTTACTATGACAAGTAAACAAGAAAAGTATTTGTTAACTTTCTCAAAGAACCTAGATGAAGGCATTGAGTATTATTACAATTTATTCAATGGGTTAAAGGATGTTTTTGAAGATACAAAATCTCGAATTCTGAGTTACTTGGATGATAGCAAGAAAAGTTTAGATATTTTAAAATTCAAAATTCAAAACTCTTTATAGTGCGTAAATAAATGTTCCAATATTTCGATCACTCCGAAAGTCTCAGTCTTTTTAGCGATATAAAAACAATCTTTCTCAAGACCTGAGTTCAGGTCTTTTTTATTTCTCGTCTTAGAAAGTATATCAATAGTAGTTGTGTCAGCATTGCCCGGCATATACGTAATGTCAGCCTGCTTTAGCATTTCAAGATCGTTAAGAGAATCTGCAATGGCAACGATGATATCATTCTCTTCTGCCATATATTTCAAACCTGAGAATTTATCAAACCCAATAGGAAGAATATCAACAGCAACACTTGACCTTGTAACTCTGCAGAAATCTAAATCTTTCAGGTCTTCCTTTAGCTTAGAGTGAAAATCTAGAATAGATTCACCATACTTTGTGAATAAGCTTATAGTAGAAAGTCTTCGGGCAAATTTATAAACTTCAGGATGGTCTTCATCCATAAGAAGGTCTTCAAGTTCTTTAATTTTGATTATGAGATCTTTAGGAACAATGATCCTTTCACTTTTATTGTCAACAGAGATAACACAGCCAGTCTCAAGGATAGCACCATCAAATAGGTCAAATATATCCTGAATCTTTCTTCTCACAAATGGAAGGTCATTGCCTGTGCAAATATATATCTTGAAATTTGAAGGCTTTTTCTTAAGAAGTGATTTTAACTTTCCCAGTGAACCTTTAGCTATATGTTCGTTGTTGTCTATTAGAGTACCATGTAGGTCAATACCTATATGAAAAATTCTTTCTGTCATTATATACCTGTTTTTACACCTGATTGTTTGTTTGCTTAATGTAATTTATTTTTATTTGGTCTGCAAGGAAAAGATAATGTATATTTACTGTTATGAAGAATATAGCAACAATTACATTAGATTTTTGGGATACAATAACCAAGTATCCATTTACAGAAGAGATATTTATGGAAAGAGTTGGTCATGCTCATGATATTTTTCAGGTATATGGCTTAAGCTACGATAGAACTATTGAGTTGATGAGATCTATCTATATTCACTTTGAAGAAATATGGATAAATGAACATAGGACGCCAACTACTGCGGAGATGTTCAAGAACCTTGAAAAGAATTCAGGTGTAAAATTCAGTGAGGAACATTTCAATGAATTAGTCATATATAATGAGAATCTTGTACCCGATAAATATTTCAAAATTGATACTGATATCATTAAAGCTATCAAAGAGCTATCGCAAAAGTATAAGATTATCTTAATTTCTGATACAGGATTTGAACCCGGGAAAGCACTCAGAAAAGCAATCGCAGGCACAGGATTAAAAGATATTTTCAAATACGAAGTATTCTCTGATGAAACAGGTTATTCTAAACCCGATCCAAGAGCTTTTAAACTGGCATCAGATATATCTAAAACAGAATTTTCAAAGATGCTTCATATCGGTGACAGGGAAGAAAAGGATATCAAAGGAGCTAAAAGTTTAGGTATGTATTCTATTTTATATACAGGTTTTAGAGATAGTGACAAAGATAATACCACAGCAGATAGAATTGTTTCGTCATGGGATGAGATAATGGAATTATTAGAATAAAGGAGTTAAATAATATGAGAGAAAAATTATATAAATATTTGGCTAAGATCATTACCAAACATAACAATAAAGTATTATTTATAATTTTCCTTATTACGATGGTAATGTTGGCTTTATCAACACGATTGGGGATTAAAGACCAACTTGCAGATATGATGCCTGATAATGTTCCAGTGGTTGATTCATTCAATAAGATCATTGAGGATTTTACTTCAGATGCTATAGTAATGATCTCTATTAGCAGTGAAGAAAAAGATACAAAAAGAATGATGGAATGTGCCGATACTATTACCAGAGATCTTGCAGTTATAGAGCATATTCAACCTATAGAGGATCAGGAATTAGGCCTGATGCAAAGATGGAAAATATCTAACGACGAATTTCCTGTTGAAGGAGTAAAGTATGATACCATTAACTATGTTAAGAGGATCGATGCCAAATTAGATACAGATTTCTTTGAGAAACATGGTGTTATTATTCAGAAAAAGAAAGATGTGAAGAATTTCACTGAGATGTATTCTGCCTTAGAATTTAAAGATCTGATAAAGAATATCAATGATAATTTTGAAAAAGAATTCGTAGGTGATGCAGATAATTTAGCTTCTTTGGATGGAGAAAGTCAGGCAGTAATTGGCTTGAATAATATTTATAATTTTATCAACTCTCTGAGTATTTTTATAGATGATAATGATACATCAAAAGTTAAGAATAGTATTAGAAAGTTTATCATAGGTGATGATTATATTTTTTCATCTGATAGAACTATGCTACTGGTTGGATTATTGCCGACTGTAGGTACTGATGATTTCGATAATTTACTTAAGATGAGTGAAGTAGTTATAAATAGGATGGATTTAATACGAGAACAGTTCCCAGATCTTGACATTGGACTTGCAGGTACTCCGATCATTGGCTATGAAGAGCAAACTGCTGTTATAAATGATTTTGGTTGGTCAACTCTGATGGCTTTATTCATTATAATGATAATAATAATAAGTTCATTCAGATCCTGGAAAAATCCTTTTAACTCGATTTTCACACTCGTAATTTCAATAATCTGGACTGCAGGTTTATTAGCTGTTACCTTAAAATATCTTAACACAATGTCTGCCGGGTTTGGAGTTATACTTGTAGGACTGGGAATCGATTTTGCTATACATATTCTGTCAGGTTATAAAGATGCTTTGGAAACAGGTGATGATCCTGAAAAAGCTATCACGACTACATTTACAACTGTGGGCAATGGTGTTCTTACAGGAGCCATGACTACTTCTTTTGTATTCTTTACGCTGTTCTTGACAGGATTTAAAGCTTTTTCAGATATGGGTTTTGCAATGGGATCAGGTATTGTAATTGCCTTGTTAGCAATGTTTGTACTTTTACCTGCATTGTTCATCTGGGACAGTAGAGAACATCCTGCGCTGAGAAAAATTATGAAGTATATGGGATTAGGATGGTTGCCAAAATTAAATGATGTTATAACTAAAAAAAGCAGTAAGATCTTTGATAATAAGATATTACATTATTATGGTGAATTCATGCAGTTCCATTTTATGGAAAAGATAGGTAAACTATCCAAACATACTACATATATTTGGATCGTGCTTATCTTTAGTGCAATAACTTTCTCTTTATCAATTTACGGAGCATATCAGCTTGAATACGAATATGATATGACAAAATTGGAACCTGAAGGTATGCCTTCGATAGTTGCTCAGCATAAGATAATTGATAAACTTGAAATATCTCCTGATATTGCCATGTTCTCAGTTGATAACCTTGATTCTGCAAGGTACAAGGTAAAAGAATTAAAGAAGCTTGCTGACAAAACAGATATAATCGGCAGGATCGATGCAATAACCGAATACTTTCAGGAAGAAAAAGTTCAAAAGAAAAATCAAAAGATCCTGACTAAGTACAGAGAAAATATCTTAAGTCAAGATGCACCGGATAATATCAATGATGACATTGTAGAAGAAATTCAGGAAGAACTTCAAAGGTTACATTATAATATTGTGGAGATCGGCGAGCTTTCCGTACTGAGTTCAGGT
>WTAK01000243.1 GCA_013139625.1 Candidatus Delongbacteria bacterium
GTCGCAAAAAATCAGATATTAGTTACTTATAAATCTGTAAAATAAAAAAAGCCCTAAAATGGGCTTTTTTTAATCATTTTTTTTAATTACTTAATTACTCATTCCTACTGCCAAAATCTTTAGTTGCTGCTCGATCTCGTTATTTATCCTGATCGCTTCATTGGTCAATTCTTCGTACTCAATATCTTGTATTTGAATATCTTTTATCGGATCAGGGTTTTTTAAGTTCTTTGAGGTTCTGTAATCCGGATTATCTCTTAAAACTCTTTCAGTTTTTAATGCTCTTATTAAATCTTTTCTAATATTGAAATAAACATTTGCTGTTTGCTCTAAATTAGTAACATTTATTTTATTACCCGCGTCTAATAATTTTTTTGCAGTAATAATTTTATTTGCCGCAATGTTATATCTATCTACTTGATCTAATAAACACCCTAGGATAGTAGGTTTAAGTTTTTTAATCTCAATTATCTTCTTTTGATTCTGTGCAAAAAATATATTTATTACATATCTCTTAAAAAATAAATAAACGATCATAGGTAATACAATTGAAAAAACAAAAGATATACTATAAGCAGGGTTATTAAGATTTTCCTCTGTGAAAAATAGAATTCCCACAAATGCTAAAATTCCTGATAATACTACAGTAATAAAAAAAATAATATTAGAGGCGAAAGTATATTTCTTTTGCTTATAGCTATTTACCAGTTTATCTGTGTTTGATAATGAAGATGGCCTTAAAATATTATCCGAACAACTCGGAATATCTTTAGTGTCAAAAACTTCCTCTCCGGTAATTTTAATTAATTCTTCATCGGTAATTCTTATATTATATATTTTTCCGAGATCCATCAAGAACTAACCTTTAATTAATTAAAACGTTTGTATTTTATGTAACATTCAGACTAATGAATTTAAATCCACAAATCTATAAAATCAAGAAAATTAAATAATGTTTTTGCTATATTTCTACTTTTAATTTCTTAAACTCTTCTCAATTTTATTTATTCTCTTTGATATATCATTAACTCTAAATTCAATAGAATTCAATATCCAGAACTGAAAATGCTCTACTTTGGTTTGCTTATGGATCATCCAGATTATCTTGATTGAAACTAGGAGTAATCCAATCTCAAGTGAAAATAGCGGTGGTAAAAATGTTTCTACATGAAAAAAATGCCTGAGAATATCCAATATAAAAAATACTGCTATCAGAACAATAAAAAGTATGTTATATACCTTATCATACTTGTTCAGTGTCTTTCCACCTATGCTACCAATGATATTCTTTATTTTCTCTTTATCTTTTCTATACTGCTCTAATTCTTTTTGTAAAGCTTTTATTTCTTCATCACTCATAATACTCCCTGCTGAAATAATTAAGTAATTAATCTAAATAATATATAAAATTTCTACAATGAATTAATTGAATTTTTTAGTTATCTTTATTTAGTGTAAATTTAACAAATTGAGACTGATCATGGAATTAATGTCACCCGCAGGAAATTATTCATCATTTAAGGCAGCTTTAACATCCGGTGCGGATGCTATCTATATGGGTTTAAATCTGTTCAATGCCAGAAAACCTGCAAAGAATTTCGGGTTTACTGAATTGGCAGATATTGTACAGGAAGCTCACGCAAATAATGCAAAAGTATATATTACGCTGAATATTGATCTTAAATCAAATGAATTACTTGATGCAGTAAAGATCTTAACTCTGCTTAATAAGGTTAAAGTTGATGCTGTAATCGTTAAAGACTTGGCAATAATTTATTTTATAAACAAATATTTCCCTAAGTTAGAGCTTCATTTAAGCACTCAATTCGGTATCGCGAATTCAAAAGCTATGGAAGCTGCAGGAGATCTATTAAAAGCAGAGCGAGTTGTCCTTGCCAGAGAATTGAATTATAAAGAGATCAAAGCACTGGACAAAGAAAACTATCCTGAGAGAGAAGTATTCATTCAGGGTTCAATGTGTTTTTCGTTTTCAGGCAGATGTTTAATGTCAAGCTGGAATGGAGGAAAATCTGCAAATAGAGGTGCTTGCCAAGCTCCGTGTAGATTTATTTACAATAAAAATAATGATAGTATCTCTGAAAGTTACTTTTCTATGAAAGATTTATCACTAGCTGAGAAAATAGATGAACTTAAAAAATTGAATATTGCTGCTTTAAAAATAGAAGGTAGGTTGAAAAGTAGTAATTGGGTAGGAGAAGTAACTTCAATATATCGTAAAATACTAGATGGAGAAGAAAAACAAGATCTAAACACTCTGCAAAAATATTCCGGCAGAGAATTAGCTGAAGGTTTTTATGGAGGACTTGAAAATCTTACTTCGGAGCAAAAAGTAAAACATGAAAAATTTGTTGGTAAGAGTACTTCTACTTCTATCGGAAAAGCAAAATTTAATTTATCGGTCACTCTTCAAGAGAACGTAATAAAAATTGAGATTCACTCCGATTATGGAAATATCGAACTTTCAACACCTCATAAATGGGTCATCAAAGAAAAAAGAGCTGTCGATATTAGTTTACTCGAAGATAAAATAGCAAAGACTTCTTTTGGTGGATTATTCCTTAACAAATTCAATATTGAAGAAGATTTCCTAATTTCAAAATCTCAATTGAAAAATATTGTATCTGAAATCGGATCAAAATTAGCCCCACTTGCTAATAAAGAAAGAAAATTCTTAAAAGGTATTCAAATAGCTTCTGAAATAGAATCCGAGTTAAAAGTTATTAACATTGATTCTCCGAACAAACTCCCTATTGAATTTAAGAATGCAACAACCCTGAGAATAACTGCAAATGATATACAAAGTATTATCAATGATATAAATAATTCATCCGTGCAAAAAGTGATCGTTGATAATTGTAAATTTAATGACATGAAATTGATACAGGATCTTGCTAAGATCATACCTGTTGAACTATCCCTATTCCCTATTCTTTTTGAAGATAATATATCTGAAACTGAGAAAATTATTAAAGTAGCAGAGAAAATCAAGAATATCTCTTACGAAGTTAATGACATCAGTCATTTAATACTGCTAAAAAATACTGGTAAGAATATCAACGGAGGACCTTCGCTTTCTCCATATAATCATATCTCTGCAAAGTATATGCGATCATTTGGTATTAATAAAGTTCATATACCTTTGGAAGCTGACCGAGAAACTATAAAAGGTTTATCTCTAGCCGATAATAAATTAAGATTCACTCTATATTCAAAGATTCCTCTGTTCTACTCAAGAGCTCAAGATGAGAAGTTAAACCAAGGAGATACATTTACAGATACTCAGGAAAAAACGACTATTCTTATGAAACATAATAATATTTCAGCTTTCTATTCTGATGAATATTATAGTGCTCACGGTGTTGACTTAAGTGATTTTATGGTAAATGAGTTGATCATAGACCTATCAAATGAAACTGATATCTTAAATAAATTTGAGAAATTAAAAAGATCTCCCGAAACATTCAAAGGTGACAACTTTAATCTTAGCAGAAGACTGTCATAGTGGAAAAATTCCAAAGGATAAATAGAGTTGGTGAGTACTGGAAAAAGAAATATGGTGCAAAGACTTACAAATTAATTTTTAAAGGTAAATTTACCTGCCCGAATATTGATGGAACTTTGAGCGATAAAGGCTGTATTTATTGCAATATGAAGTCTTTAGAACCACTGATAGAAAATGAAAATATTGAAGAACATATCAAATATTTGGAAGACCGCAATAATGCAAAGCTCTTCTATGCTTTTTTTCAGGATTATTCATCTACTTATCCGATAAATTCTATTAAAAATAAATACGAATATTTAAAAGAGTTATACACAAAATCTATTGAGAACGACAAGATAGTAGGAATCTCTGTTTCGACTCGACCTGACTGTATTGATACTAATATTTTGGACATCTTATCTGAATTGAATAAGGATGTAATAATCGAACTCGGGCTTCAGACAACTAATCAAAATGATATTACTTGGATGAATCGAGGTTATGAGAATGAGATATTTGTAAAAAGTGTTGAACTTATAAAGTCTTACGGATTTGAAGTAGTTACTCATATGATATTGGGATTACCTGAAGAAAATAATCATACTATCATAGCAAATGCTAAATTTCTCAACGACCTGAATATTAACGGAATAAAATTTCATCAACTGATGGTTTTAAAAAGTACTGAATTAGAGTTATTGTATAAAAACAATGAAATTGAGATACTTTCTATTGATGAATATTTCAGAAGAGTTGCATTATTTATTTCTCATTTAGATAAAAATATAGTAGTACACCGATTATACGGAGATGCACCGAAAAAAGATTTGATAGAACCAACATGGTGCATTAATAAAACTAGTATTCAGGATAAATTATTTGCATATTTAGAAAAAAACAATATTCATCAAGGGTGCAATATTAACATTTCTTGACATTTGTCAATTTTTGTCTTATATTGTACCTAAACATTAAAAGGAGAAATAAAATGAGCAACGAACTACCAATTACAAAAAAACAAATAAAAGTGGGTATCATAATATTAGTTATCCTGATCTTTCTTTTATTTGGAAAAAGATTCTTGATCAGTGTCGATTCTGGACATGTAGCAGTAGCAACTCTTTTCGGAGAAGTGCAAACAGAGGTTTATACCGAAGGTCTGCACATTCCGGTAAATCCACTTTACAAATGGCATATCTATGATGCCAGACAAAAAACTCACAAAGAAAAAGCAAGTGTTCCTACACAAGATCAACTTCAGACAAGCCTTGAAGTTAGTGTTCAGTTTAGATTGCAAGGAGAAGCTACGCCTGCAATATTGAAATCTACAGGTACATTTGACGATGTCATAAGAGTTCATTTAGTTCCAACTCTGAGATCGTTACTTAGAGAACAAGGTAAAGCAATTGAAAATGCTGAAGATTTCTTTTTGGAAGAAACACAGGAAAATTTACAGACAGCTTTGTTATTTGGTTTAAAAACTGCTCTTGAACCTCAAGGTGTTGAAGTTTCTGCCGTTTTGATTAGAGATATTCAATTACCTCGTTTCATTATGATAGCTATTGAAAAGAAAAAAGAACGAGAGCAGGAAGTAGAGAAACAAAAAGCAGAGCTTGAGCGATTTACTACTGAGCAAAAACAAAAGGTAGTTGCGGCTGAAGCAGAAAAAGCTGCCGCTGCAATGGAAGCTGAGAAAATAATACTTTTAGCTGATGCAGAAGCATATAGAATCGCAAAAATAAACAAATCAATTGGAAACAATGCGAATTACATTAAATTGCAAGCTTTAGAAGCGTTGAAATCAATCTCAAAAGATAAGGCTGCAAAGATATATTTCTTAAATGGTGACAGTCCTAATCCACTTCCATTAATGCACATTGGTGACAAGTAATGAAACTTACAAAATCAAAGAAAAATTCTATGCTATTTGGAATATGCGGCGGAATAGCAAAATGGCTCGACTGGGATCCGACATTGGTTAGAATTCTCTATGTTCTTGTTTCAATATTGAGTGCTGCTTTTCCCGGGATATTAGTATATATAATTTTGATTTTTGTAATGCCTGATCCTGACGAGTAGAGACGTTGCACTGCAACGTCTCTACGACACACTGGTAGGGGATGCAGATCTGCGTCCCCTACAGATTATAATTTTCCATCCTCTATCATCAATTATCCCTCCATCATTTCTAAAATAATTTCTTGACTAAAACTAAGATTTAAGGTAATTTCAATACCCTAATATAGCTTGTAAATTAATGAAAAATCAACGGAGTATATCATGCCTATTACAAAACTTGACGGAATGTTTGAATTCCTAAAATCAAAAGATAAAAAAAGAATGGTTGCTGCTTATGCAAATGACGCTCACACAATAGACGCAGTAAGTAAAGCTATTGATCTTGGAATTATCGAAGGAACATTGGTAGGCAATAAAAAAGAGATCGAAAAAGTTTGCTCTGAAGAAAATATAGACATCAATAAATTCACAATCATTGATGAATCAAATGATATAAAAGCGACACAGAAAGCTGTTGATGTAATAAATGAGGGAAAAGCTGATTTTATAATGAAGGGACTTGTATCTTCAGATAAGTACTTAAGAGTTATCCTTAACAAAGAAAAAGGACTAATGCCTCCTAAAGCTATCCTTACTCATGTAACTGTAATTGAAAATGCAGGCTATCATAAACTATTGGTTGTAAGTGATGTAGCGTTCATACCATTGCCAACAATAGAACAAAAGATCGCAATTACAAACTATGTTATACAAATTGCTCAATCACTGGGTATAGAAACTCCAAAAGTAGCACTTTTAGCCGCAACTGAACAAGCTTCTCACAAGATCGTTGCATGTGCTGAGGCTGCGATAATTTCAAAAATGGCTGATCGTGGTCAAATAAAAGGTGGTTTCGTAGATGGACCTTTAGCATTAGATGTTGCTCTTGATAAAGAAAGTGCTGAAATAAAGAAAGTTAAATCAGAAGTAGCAGGTGATGCAGATTGTTTAGTATTTCCTAACATCGAATCTGGAAATGTTTTTTATAAATTTCATACAAAACTTTGCGGAGGAGAACTTTCTGCAATCGTTGTAGGTGCAAAAGTTCCAGCTGTTCTTTCTTCCAGAGGTGATAGCGTGAAAACTAAACTATATTCAATCGCACTTGGAGCAATGAACGCATAATGGAACCAATTAAAAGTCTATCCCAGATGGTTGAACATGTCATTGCATCAGGAATAAAGAAAAAAATTGCTGTTGCCTGTGGTGAAGACCAAAATACTATCGGAGCTTTGGCAAAAGCAGTTAAAAATGGTTTTGCTACTGCTATAATGGTCGGAAATAAAGAAAAGATCGTAGCTCAAGCAAAAGAAGAAAAGATAGATCCTGCAATATTTGAGATCATTGATATTCCAAACCCCGTAGAAGCTGTATATGCTGCTTTGAAATTAGTCAAAACTGATAAAGCTGATGTATTGATGAAAGGATTGGTCGGAACTGATATTTTCCTTAAAGCCGTAATGGATAAAACTGATGGATTACTTCCACCTAAAGCAATTATGAGTTATGTCGCAGCATTAGAAATACCTGCCTATCATAAACTTCTTTTTATATCAGATACTGCTGTTCTTTTAAATCCTGATCTCGATCAAAAAATTGCAATGCTGGATTATGCAGTCAAAATGACAAATGCTTTTGGGATTAAAAAACCGAAAGTTGCTTTAGTCGGAGCGACAGAAAAAGTAAGTTCAAGACTTCCAAGCTCAATTGATTATTCTGCAATATGTAAGATGTGCGAAAGGGGACAACTTCAAGAATGTATTGTTGATGGTCCACTAGATATATTCTTAGCCTGCGATAAAAAAAGTATCGATATCAAGGGAATCAAAACACCAATAAATGGTGATGCGGATGTTCTTATATTTCCTACATTGGAAGCTTGTAATTCTTTCTACAAAGGACTTATGTTATTTGCAGGGGCAGAACTTGGTGGATTGATACAGGGAACTGAAAAACCAGTAGTTGTTATGTCGAGAAGTGAAAGTGAAAAATCAAAATATTATTGTATCGCAATGTCTTGCCTGATGGCCTAAAATAAATTATATATAATTAAAAAACTTAAAATAAAAAGGATAAGAAATGGACGGAAAAAGAATACTGGCAATTAACCCCGGGTCAACATCTACAAAGATAGCTGTCTACTCAGGACATGATTTACTGTTTCTAAAAAACATTAAACATTCTGTAGAAGATCTTGCGTCTTTTAAATTAATCACTGATCAATTTGATTTTAGAAAAAGTGTAATTCTTAAAGAACTTAAAGAAGCTGAGATCGATCTTAACAAATTAAAGATCATTGTTGGCAGGGGTGGTATTATTAAACCTGTCCCATCAGGTGTTTTTAAAATCAATGATAAAATGAAGCACGATCTTATACACAGCCCTAAAGAACATGCAAGTAATCTTGGTGCTCTCATTGCTGATGATATCGCTCAGTCACTACCTGATGCAAAAGCTTATATTGCTGACCCTGTAGTTGTTGATGAAATGCATGAACTTGCAAGATTTACGGGACATCCTCTTTTTGAAAGAGCTTCTATTTTTCACGCGTTAAATCAAAAAGCTGTTGCAAGAAAATATGCAAAGAGTGTGGATAAACCTTATGAAGACCTAAACTTGATCGTAGTTCACTTAGGTGGCGGAATATCAATTGGTGGTCACGTGAATGGAAAAATCATAGACGTAAATCAAGCTATTGATGGTGAAGGTCCTTTCTCACCTGAAAGAAGTGGAACACTTCCATCTGGTGATTTAGTAGCAATGGCATTCAGCGGAAAATATACTCATGATGAAATGAAAAAAATGATTACAGGACAAGGTGGATTCGCTGCTTACCTTGGAACAAATGATGCTTACGAAGTTGAATTAAGAGTTGAAAAAGGTGATAAAAAAGCAGAGCTTGTTCATTGTGCTATGGCTTATCAGATAGCAAAATCAATCGGTGCTATGGCTACTGTTCTAATAGGTAAAGTTGACCAAATTATTATCACTGGTGGAATAGCTTATAACAAGAAATTCATTATTAGAATGAAAGAAATTTGTGAATGGATTGCTCCTTTTACCGTTTATCCCGGTGAAGATGAAATGGAAGCATTGGCTATGAATGGTTTGATGGTTTTAAATAATGAAATTGAGCCGATAGAATATAAGTAGAAATTTTCTACGAAATAAAAAAAGCCGATTAAAAAATCGGCTTTTTTTATTTATCTAACTTTTATTGTTATCAAACTGATCATTGCCAGTATAATACTGACGATCCAAAATCGTTGAACGATCTTTGTCTCGGCAAGCCCTCTGAATTGAAATGTATGATGCAGTGGTGCTCTGAAGAAGATCCTCTTCCCCAGCCAATTGATACCAATTTTTTCCTGGATCAAAACTGAAGCTGCCTCAGCAACAAAGATCCCTCCCGCTATTAAGAATATCAATTCTTGCTTTGTCGCTAACACTGTAACACCCAGCAACCCGCCAATTGCCATCGAACCGGTATCACCCATAAATACTGTCGCTGGATAGCAGTTATACCATAGAAAACCAAGTCCTGCCCCAAATAAAGCCGACATTATGATAGTTATTTCACCTGTACCAGG
>WTAK01000237.1 GCA_013139625.1 Candidatus Delongbacteria bacterium
GTGATATTGATTATGAATATATGGTTTGGCAGGAGTGGAAGGAAGGTTATGCTAGGTTTATTGAGAATCGTATTTTGGAATTGATGAATATGCCTTTGATAAAAGGATATAGCAAATTACAAGGTCGAGTAAGTTTTTATGATTCCGGAGCACTGAACTTTGATATTTTGTTGAAAGATGGAAAAGGTAGTAAGGATTTGAAAGGGTTATTTGAAAAAATGTTTTATAATTTCAGATTTCACACTGCGAAGGATCTACCCTAATTTTTCTCTCCGTCCAAATCGGCAATTCAACAGGACGGAGATTCCTACGATACTGCTATAAAATACCTCGAACTAAGAGGTTAAGAATTTGAATTGCCTTGATTTTTGTAACTTTTCATCAAGGAAAAGTTAAGAAATAAAATTAATCAGTTGACAAAACATATGATAAGTATTAAATATCTAAAATTATAATAAATAGCAAGTGAGCTTGCTGATAAGAAAATTGGTACTGTTAATTATTTTCAAATAAAATTCAGGATTATTATATGTCAATATATTGCAAATATGATTCCCTTAAAAATGAAAGTGATGTTGAACAAAAATTTATTTTCAAATTTTTATCAAGTGAAAATCCTAGAGGTTTAAATTTTAGAGATTCGGATATTCAAACAAAACATACATTAAAGCGTCATTTAATTGGTAAAAGTAAACCAAAATACTACTATCCTGATTATCTAATAACATTGAGAGGAATACCCTTATTAGTTGTCGAAGCAAAAACACCTAATAGTGATTTGGATACTGCATTCTCAGAAGCTCGATTATATGCTGATGAAGTAAATGCTGCTTTTCCGCATAATTTGAATTTATGCAATAAAATAATTGTAAGTAATGGTACTGAAACTTGGGCTGGTTATAATGACCAAGCAGAACCGGTACATAGGCTATTATTTGAAGATTTTAAGGTTGAGAATAAAAAGTTTTATGAATTATTAAAATTTTGTTCAAAAAAAGAATTATTAAATGAAGTAAATAAACCGTTTCTTGAAACGAGAGGAAAAACTGTATTTAATACCCCTGTCTCTGAACTTGGTGGTCAAAGAGTACAAGATGAGGAGCTCGTAGAAAACACTTATGGTAGAACTTTAATTTTTGAAAATAGGGCAATTTTCGATCCTGAAACTGAAGATGATAGGATTGAAATTGTTAAAAATGCTTACATAACTTCAGCTAAACGTGAACAGCATATTGAACCAATGTATAGAGAAATAAAAAAAGTAAAACTACCAAGTCATGTTAATTCAACTTTAGTATCAACAGAATCACCTACTGAAATAGTTGATAAATTACATAGACATATTAATATGAAAGAAGTTTCTTATTCTTTAATGTTGTTAATAGGTAATGTTGGGAGTGGTAAAACTACTTTTGTAAGGTACTTCAAAGAAATTGTTTTAAGTAAGGATTACAATCAATTATCAAAGAAGTGTGAATGGATTTTTGTAAATATGAATCCAGCACCAGTGAATAAAGAAGAAATTTATAAATGGATAAAGAATATAATTGTTAAAGATATTAAATTAGCTAATCCAACAACTAATTTTAATGATTTAGATATTATGAAAAGATTATATAAAAAAGATATTAAAGAATTTGAGGAAGGAATCGGTAAAATAATTATTGATGACACCAATAAATACAATAGCGAATTATATAAAGTGGTTTCTAAATGTGCTCAAGATGAGGATAAAACATTATTAGCAATACTTAGTTATCTGAAAGAAATAAAGAGAAAAGTACCAATAATTGTTCTAGATAATTGTGATAAAAGAAATAGAGATGAGCAGCTATTGATGTTTGAAGTTGCTCAGTGGATTAAGGAAACATATAAAAGTATTATAATACTTCCCATGAGAGATAGTACATACGATAATTACAAAAACGAACCACCACTAGATACAGTCGTTAAAGATTTAGTTTATAGAATAGATCCTCCTGATTTATTAAAAGTTTTACAAGCTAGATTAGAATACATTTATAGGATTAAAAAGAATGAAAGGGATAGTTATACCTTGGAAAATGGTATTGAGGTGATTTTAACCAATTCTGAGCAAATTGAATATTTCAAAAGTATCCTAATGGTAATAAGGAAAAATTCCTGGTCAAGAAGTATATTCTATAGCCTGTCAAATAGAAATATTAGAGGAGGAATTCAATTATTTGAAGACTTTTGCCGAAGCGGGCATATTAATTCAGAAGATTTTTTCTTAATAAGAACAACAGATAATCATCTTATTCCTCAATTCAAAGTAATGAATGCCCTATTAAGGAAGAATAGAAAATATTTTAGTGATGAAAAATCAAATTTTATAAACTTATTTCATTCCAAGTATGAAGATGATTTTCCAGATCCATTCATAAGAGTTGATCTTTTAAAATGGCTAAAAAATAATTATACAGTAAATGGACCAAATCTGATTCAAGGTTTTCATAAAATTGATAATATCATAAAAGATTTACAAGCTATTGGTCATGACTCTATTGTATTATTTAGAGAGGTAAAAACTCTTATAAAAAGAGGATTAATATTTTCTGAATCACAATCAAGTGAAGTCACCCACGATGATTTAATTAAAATTTCACCATCAGGTTCTATTCATTTAAAGTTATTGAAGAACATAAGCTATTTAGGGGCTTGTTCGGAAAATGTTATTTATAAAAATGCAACAATAATGACTAGGATATCCAAAAGAATTGCAAAGGACGATTATCTTAGAAAGGTACCGTTGATTTCTAACGCATTTGATATGCTTGAGTATCTAATGAAATACAAAAGTGAATTTTTATCTCGACCTGAAGCTTATTTAAAAGATGATGCATGCCTAAAGATTTACGATTTAGAAGAATCAAACGCTGTATTAGACCAAATTCTAATAGAAGATAATCAGCTAATACTTTATAAATTCATCAGAGATAATCCTAAAGGTACTATAATTCGATGTAAAATTGAAAAGAAACAATCCGATTACTTGATATGTAGTCTTGATTTTAATAATTCCTACATACGAGGATTTGCTTCAACAAGTATGAAGAAATTCAAACTAGGACATGATACCTACATGAAATTAAATAATGGAGATGAAATCTTATGTAAGATAATCGACTATGATTATGAACACCATAACTTTCAACTTGAGTTTATCAAAAGTATAAATGAGGTAGAATCTTAATATATGGAATTAAAAATCCTTCCCTACTCCACTCCTCTAAAAAACCGGCTCCAGCGGAAATCCCCATTGCCATCAATAGAAGAATAAATAATAAACGCCTTCACGATGACATCCTTCGCCTCAACAAGCCCAAAAGACCTTGAATCGTAACTCAAACCCCTATTATCCCCAAGTACAAAAATAAAACCTAAAGGAACAATAAAAGGCGGCACATCCTCAATCTGATCCTTCGAGAAAAAAGTCGATACCTTATCATTATATATTTCTACCAACATACCATTAACAAGAACCTCTCCATTTTTTATCTCAATGGTTTGCCCCGCTCCAGCAACACACCTTTTAATATATTTCTCAGGTCGTGTCGGTAATTGCTTATCAATAACAATAATATCCCCGATCTCTATTTCATTCACAGCTGGAAATCTGAAAGAGGGTAGTCCAAAAGTAAAATTGATAAATGGAATTGTAACCTTATTTGGAGTCTTTGCACCGTATGAAAGTTTATTGATCAAGACAAAATCATTGGGGAGTAAAGTGTCCATCATGGAAACAGAGTTCACCCTGTAAAATTCAAAAAATATTGCCTTTGAAAGTAGAATAAATATTAATAGAATAAGAAAAAGGAAATACTTTATATTCCCTTTTTTCTTTTTTGTATTTATTTCAACTGAATTAGTCATCTAACTTAAGCAATGCCAAGAATGCTTCCTGAGGAAGTTCAACAGATCCGATCTGCTTCATTCTCTTCTTACCTTTTTTCTGCTTCTCTAAAAGCTTTCTCTTACGGGAAATATCACCACCGTAACATTTTGCAGTAACATTCTTCCTCAAAGCTTTCACAGTAGTTCTGGCAATGATCTTTGATCCAATACCTGCCTGAATTGCACAATCAAATTGCTGTCTCGGAATTATATCCTTCAACTTTCTACAAATCTTCTGACCATAGCTAAAAGACTTATCTCTATGAATAATAGCTGCAAGTGCATCCACTTTTTCACCATTAAGCATAATGTCAAGTTTGATCATATCAGCAGGTTGATAATCTGATACTTCATAGTCAAAAGAAGCATAACCACGAGAAATAGATTTTAATTTATCGAAGAAATCAAAGATAACTTCAGAAAGTGGAAAGTCATATTTTAGAACGACTCTATTTTCATCAAGATAATCCGTTGATTTAAAAAGTCCTCTTCTTTCAAGTGAAAGTTTCATGATCGGACCAATATGTTCAGTCAAAGTAATGATCGAAGCTGTAATATAAGGTTCTTCAATTTTAACGATCATATCATTTGCGTTCATATCACGGGGATTATTGATCTCTTCAATATCACCAGTCTGTTTATGTATCTTATATGTAACACTTGGAAAAGTATTTATCACTGAAAGATTATATTCTCTTTCAAGTCTTTCATGGATGATCTCCATATGCAAAAGTCCCAGATATCCTATACGGAAACCAAATCCTAAAGCCGTTGAACTCTCAGGTTCATAGACTAGAGAAGAATCGTTTAGCTGTAATTTTTCAAGTGATTCCTTTAAGTCTTCATAATCTTCTGTGTTAACAGGGAAAACTCCGGAAAAAACCATTGGTTTTATATCCTGATAACCTGCCAAAGATACTTTATCTTTATTATTCTCTAAAGTAACAGTATCACCAACTTTTATATCCTTTGCGATCTTTGTACCCGTTATCAAATAACCTACATCTCCGGCTTTAAGAGTATCCTGCTTGAACCTTTCCATCTTTAATGTTCCGATCTCCTCAACAACGAAATCCAATTCATTATTAATAAGCCTAATCTTATCACCTTTTTTGATAATTCCATTCACTACTTTAATATAAGCAATAGCTCCCCTGAATTGATCAAACATCGAGTCAAAAATAAGAGCTTGTAATGGTTTTTCTTCATCTCCGGGTGGGCTTGGAATAACTTCAACTATCTTCTCTAGTAATCCCTCAATACCTTCACCCGTTTTTGCCGAAGTAAAAATAATTTCATCATCATCACAACCTAACAGGTCAATAACCTGCTGTGCCACAACCTCAGGCTGAGCTGCAGGAAGATCGATCTTATTTATCACAGGGATTATCTCAAGATCCTGTTCCATTGCCAGATATAGATTAGAAAGTGTCTGAGCTTCAATACCTTGAGAAGCATCAACTACAAGAACTGCACCTTCACAAGCTGCGATACTTCTTGAAACTTCATAAGTAAAATCCACATGCCCCGGTGTATCGATCAAATTTAAAACATAATTTTTTTTATCACTATTGGTATATTCCATTCTTATGGCATGTGATTTGATCGTAATACCACGTTCCTGCTCTAACTCCATATCATCAAGAGTTTGTTTCTTGATGTCTCTATCGGCAATAGTACCGGTAAGTTGTAACATTCTATCTGCCAAAGTAGATTTACCATGGTCAATATGTGCTATTATACAAAAATTTCTAATATTATCATTCATTCTATATCTTTCACTTAATTAGTTATATCTCCGCTGTGAATATACTTGAAGTAAGCTGAATAATCAAATAAAAAAAAGCTGCTTTGAAAGCAGCTTTAAATAATTTTATTTTATGTCAACGACTATCCGAATATGGTTTTCTTTATTATATTCTCTGTACTTCTATGACTTTTATGTAATAAATGTTTTTCTTCGTAGAGTTTGGTTTCAACCGTACCATCTTTATTGATCGTTACAATAGTTCTGTTTCCGCAGTAACCACAACCCAGGTACTTTTTCTCCGGGGTGTAAGTGATTTCTCCAATTTCTTTTTCACAGTGAGAACATTTGATCTTGATCTTTTCTTTCATTTTGGATCCTCCGTAAAATAGATTAACATTTATGTAAAAACTACATTAACTTATACTATTAATGTAATGATTTTGTTTCTTAAAACCAAAGAAATAAAATATTTTCTACGAATTTTTTGAATTTTCCCTGATAATAACCCATATAAAAAATGGACCACCGAAAATAGCAGTAACAATACCA
>WTAK01000400.1 GCA_013139625.1 Candidatus Delongbacteria bacterium
TCATTAAGGAAATAAAGCTGTTGATAATGCAAATTTTAAAAAAAAGAAATTTGAAGAAATCATTGCCATGTACAATATTGATGAAAAAAATCGAATAATTACAATAAATATTGGAATAGAATATTCAGATAAAGTTGTCATATTTTCAGTAATTGGTTGTGTTGGTGATTTGTTTATTTATTTTGAAAGTATGAAAAAGGATTTTCCTAGAACGATCCAAGGAGTCCCAGCTTGGATTAAGGACTTGTATAAAATACAAACATCAAAAAAAATTAAATTATTACCTTTAAATAATATTTGTGGATTGGGAATTTTAAAATTTCGAAGAAATATTATTTTTAGAAATGAGTACGAATTGTTTACAAAAAAAGATTACTTAATGATAAAGTTAAAAGACGCATCACTGGCAGAGAAAATAAATAAAGAACAATTGTTACTTGCACCAATAAATTATATTACCAAAACTAAATGCGGGAAATGTAGTAGAGAATATTATTCATGTAATTGTATACAAAAAAGAGAGAATTTTGCGAATACAATTGAAGAAAGTATGCAGATCGGATGTTTTCCCACTAATCACAAAGCGATAGTTACATAAATATGATTAATAAAATTGAAGCATTTGAAATAAAATAAACCTTATTGAAACTTGCATAAAACATCATTATTATTATACAATCTTGCTAACTCAATGAATGTTTTTTTGTAACTTATATCCCCCTTATCCAAGAAAGAGATGACTTGATTTATGTACGTATAAAGTAATTTGTGCCAAGAAAATGAACTTAAGTTCAGAGCTTCTTTTAAAATCAATGTTGATACGAGAAGCGAATTTCCAAGAACAGTGATTTGTAATGGGAATTTGGGAGCAAATTTAAATTTTGTTATTGAAAAGAAATCTTCTTCACCGTCGTTTGACATTGGATGTACATGCATTGATGCGAAATCATATCCGTATTTATACAAAAACTCCATTTTCATTTCTTTAGCTATATTTTCAGCTTTTGGTCGTTTCCAAGTTGGATTATTTTTAGACAATTTTTTAATTCTACTTTTCTTATCATCGCTTAGTTCGTAAGCGCATCCGACAGCTTCGTGTTTGAATATTTTATCACTTTTTACCTTATTCTGTGCTTTGTACTGTTCAAAAATGGACCAATCATCAAATTTTAAAAATTCATCTTTTTTACCAATTGAATTCAAATGGAATAACCTATCTAATAACGCTCTGTAAACTATCCAAGCATTTTGATAATCTGCAAGTTTATACAATGAGAAGATACTCTTCAGAGATCTTGCAGATCGTGCAAGAAAATTCCTGATAATTGTATCTTTAGTATTGCATTCATTTTTTGCGAATGAAAGCAATGTCATGGTAGATACAATGTAAAATTTATTAGCAGCATTGTCATACTCCTCAACTGTCTCATATGTTTTTGGTTTTTTAGTCATGTTTTTAACGAATAGTTTCATTAAGTAGTTATAAAATAGGGTAGTAATTTATTGTAAATCTTACGATATGTCAAGTTTATCTTAATCCGTACTCAATCATTTCCCTCCACCTTTTTTTCTTGCTTTCCACTCTAAAATGTTCGATTATTCTATTATAGGATATTTTAATAGGAGGTTACAATGAAGAACATTCTAGCACCTATAGATTTTTCGGATGTATCAGAAAAAGTAATATTTGAAGCAGCAGAACTAGCTAAAGTTTTCTCATGTAAGTTATGGTTGTTACATGTAGCTGCTCCCGAACCTGATTTTGTAGGTTATACTATTGGTCCCAAAGAGGAAAGGGATTGGAGAGCTTTAACACTTCACAATGAGCATAAATACATTCAGGAGAAAGCATTGTTTCTGGAAAAGGAAGGGATACAAGTAACTCCTTTACTTGTTCAAGGAGTTACCGTAGATACGATCTTAAAGAAGATCGATAAATTTGATATTGATATGGTCGTTATGGGAACTCACGGTCATGGAGCTTTATATTCATTGGTCGCTGGATCAGTAAGTAACGGAGTTGTTCAGGAATCTAAAGTACCTGTCATGCTCGTTCCTTCGAAATAGCTTTATTTACTTCCCTGCTCTACCAATTCCATTACAGTTCTAATTTTTGTTCCATCAGACTTTTCTTCAACGACCATAGTAGCTACATTATAGAACTTAACTTTCTTAGTTCCAAGATAAATTGAATGTGTACCAGGTTGAGTATCTTTATCACTGTAATACATTGCATCAACTGTAAAAGTACCTGCAGGAACAGTTACTTTTCTAGGTATTTCCCATTTTTTATGATCTGTTTTATTCAGCTTCCCAAAAGTATTGTAAACAGCATCTCCGGGTTTTGCGATTTTTAAAGCTATTTTCTCAGGGCCTTGATAGAAAATACCACTGATAATATTTCCCTCTTTGTCGGAAATAAGCTCGAACTCCATTGTATTTGCAAATATCGCAGCAACACCTGTTGTGTGCATAGTTTGACTAATAGTAACTCTATTTCGGGTTATATTTGTCACTTTAACAGTTACAGTAGTTTCTCCGATCATTGCCTTTGATTGTTCATCTTCAGTCTCTATTTTAGATTTATAGATCGCGTAATCACCTACTCTGATGTTGTCATGAAGCATTATCTTGTTTGAAATAGGTGTATTCTTTATTGTACTCTGAAGCATCATGCTCATACAGGATGTTAGCAATAACGTTGATAATACTGTGATTAATAGCAGAAATTTTTTCATTTTAGTTTCTCCGGCAAGGATTCTAACATTTAACATATTTTCTACAGGAACTAATGGACAAGAATAATTGTAATTATACGCACACCAAGGATTATATGCCAAATTGAAATCTAAGATCCATTTTTGACCAACTTTATCATTGTTCTCCATTAGATCAATATATCTACCTGCACCATAAGTTTCTTCAGCAGTGGTTGAATCTTTGAAAGGGATGAATAACCTAGTGTCTTCAGCACTAGATTTGTATGCGATAAGAGCATTTTGTACGTTATCAATGGCAAATTCAAACTTTCCCCATTTAATAAAATATCGATCATTACCCTTGGAATCTTTAATGATCTCCTGTTCTTTCTCAGTAAATTCCTGAAGTTCTAATTCTAACCTAAATTTCATATCAACATTAAAATAGTTTAAGTTTGTAAATCCTGTTCGATCTTCTTCTATGATAGGTGTTTCAGGTGTCTTAAACGAATCATCTTTTGCTTTTCGATCTATTAATATCTGTTCTTTGTAACTCTGTAAGTTCATAGTTTACCCTATTTATTTCGATATTGTTATTATGATATTAAATTTAACAAATCTCTACAGCAATTAAAACAAAAAAAGATTAAAAATAAGTTGCAATCAATGAAAAATAGTTTAAATTACGCTACTGTATAATACACTATAGTATAAAGTGGAATAGTTGTGAAGACACAAAAAATTATAGAAAAAACTTTCAAGACCTGGGAAAAAGAATTTAAAAAAGGGTTTTCATCCTATATTATCTTAAAGTTATTGAATGATAAGGATATGTACGGCTACGAAATAAAAGCAAAATTAGATGAAATACTTGTTTCAGATGTTCAGTTCCAGGAGAGTGGTATATATCAAAATTTAAAAAAGTTAAAAAGTAAGAAATTCGTTATTTCGGATACCAGGAAATCAGAAAAAGGTCCTAAAAGAAAATATTATATAATAACAAAATCAGGTAAAGAGCTTTTGAAGACTTTTACGAATAATTTTATTTACCCTGTTAGTAAATCGATCGTAGAAATGATAGAAAGTGATAAACTAAAGGAGAAATAAGTGAAACCATTGATCATAGGTGATTTAAAAATAGACGTTCCAATTATTCAAGGTGGAATGGGTGTAGGTATCTCTCTTTCAGGTTTGGCAACTGCTGTTGCTAATGAAGGTGGAGTTGGCGTGATAGCATCTGTTGGAGTTGGTCTTTTGGAAGATGACTTTAAAGACAACTATCAGGTTGCTAACCAAAGAGCATTGAGAGATGAAATAAGAAAAGCTAAGAGAGACACTGATGGTGTTATCGGACTTAATGTCATGATGGCATTAACTGATTATAAAGATATCTTAAATATAGCTGTAGAAGAAGAAATAGATATATTGATATTAGGTGCCGGTCTTCCTGTAAATGTTCCTAATGTTATAGGATTAGATAGACTGAAAAAATCTAATATTAAGATTATTCCTATAGTTTCCTCTGGAATCGCAACAAAGATAATTCTTCGTAAATGGGATAGGGATTTTGGAATTATCCCCGATGCATTTATTGTTGAAGGACCTTTAGCCGGTGGCCATTTGGGTTATAAGAAAGAAGATCTTGAACTTGAAAAGAATAAATT
>WTAK01000443.1 GCA_013139625.1 Candidatus Delongbacteria bacterium
GTTGGAAAGATTATTTGGCTGAACTTTCAAAAGAAAATGATGATCTTACTCCTATTCATGAAGGTCTTAGTGATGATATTACTAGGATAAATTTAGTCGTAAATAGATTTTCAAAAATTGCATCTGACAAAGAAGTAACTATGTGTGACCTCAAGCCATTAATTGAAGATACCGTTAACTATATTTCTTCTAGAATTCCAAGTGAAGGATCTAAATTTAATATCGAATTAAAGTTAGATAACACTGCGAATATATATGCTAATAAATTACTTTTTGTCTGGACAATAGAAAACCTGATCAAAAATTCAATTGAAGCTATACCTGACAATATTGATGGCAAAATAAAAATAAAACTATTTGAAGAAAAAAATAAACTTGTCGTGGAAGTAATTGATAACGGACATGGTATTACCATAGCTAATAAAGGGAACATATTCAAGACTGGGTTTACAACGAAAAATAGAGGATGGGGCCTTGGGTTATCACTGGCAAGAAAAGTAATTGAACAATATCATAACGGAAAACTTTTTATAAAAGTAACCTCTTCGAAAGGATCCACGATCCGTATAGAATTAAATAAGTACGTATAAAAAATTAAAGGTCAATAAAATGCTAAGAAATTTGAATGTAAATCATGAGCTGTCTAATCTCAAGACAGGACTGATGATAAAAGTAGTACCTTGTAAAGATAAGATCCCAATTCCTGGGAATATTATATCTTTGAACATAGATTCACATCATTTAACGAATGTACTTGAAGATGCTGAGTTGACTGATTCTATGGTCATTCTTATCGGTAAAAAGAACAAGATGGCATCTGACCATACGAGTGAATCATACTTCACTGTTGGTTCGGTTGGAAAAGTTATGCAAGTCATTAAAATACCCGGTATGGGAACAAAAGCAGTTATCAGACCCATTAAGAGAGCTAGTATAATTGAATTTGTAATGTCTAACGAAACCTTGTATGCCCGAATAGATCCTATTGATATTAAACCTGATTTAAGTAAGATAACTTTAGCATCTTTGAGGATCATCCGAAATTTATTTAAACAATATCTGGAATTAAACCCACAAATTGACGATAGTGCTATTAATCTTGATGGTGAAAATGAACATTCAGAATATATTGATACTATTCTGGATATCTTAAATATTAGTTATAACAGAAAACAAAAATTGCTGGAAATAACTGACTTTTCTGTATTGATCGATGAAATCCACATGCTTCTAATAAATGAGATCGAATTTTCAAAATTGGAAAAAAAGATCGAGACAGATGTTACTAAGAGAACGATCAAGGAACAAAAAGATTACTTTTTAAAAGAAAAGCTTCGAGGATTAAGTACAGAACTTGGTGCTGATTCAGTCGAGATCAGTGAAGTTAGCAAGATATATGAACTGCAAAAGAAAAGAAACTTTCAAAATTAGCTGAAGAAAAAGCTCTGCATGAAATTGATAAATTAAAAAAGATACACTCAATGTCTCCCGAATATGGTCTGATCAGAGATTATCTGGAACTTATCGCATCATTGCCTTGGAAAAAGAAAAGTAGAGTAAATATTAACATTGACAAAGCAGAAGCAATTTTAGAAGAAGATCACTATGGCTTAAAAAAGCCAAAAGAAAGAATAATTGAATATCTTTCAATATTAAAACTTGTAAAGAAATTAAAAAGTCCGATCCTATGCTTAGTTGGTCCTCCGGGAACAGGTAAAACTTCTCTTGGAAAATCAATTGCAAGATCATTGGGTAGAAAATATATCAGAATGGCCTTAGGTGGAGTGCATGACGAAGCTGAGATCAGAGGTCATAGAAAAACTTATATCGGAGCAATGCCCGGTAAAATAATTCAATCAATTCGTAGGTCAGGTGTTAATAATCCATTATTCCTTTTAGATGAAATTGATAAGTTATCTTCTGATTTTAGAGGTGATCCTTCATCTGCATTATTGGAAGTTCTTGATCCTGAACAGAATCATTCTTTCAGAGATAATTACCTTGATGTTGAATTCGATTTAAGCAATGTTCTTTTCATTGCTACTGCTAACGATCAATCTAAGATACCACCTGCGTTGCTTGATAGGATGGAACTTATCAGATTGGATGGATACCTTGACATTGAGAAATATAATATTGCTAAGAAATTTCTTATCCCTGAGCAGATAAAAGTCAATGGACTGAAAAAGAAAAATATTTGTTTCAGTGAAAATTGTGTTTACAGAATTATTTCTGAATACACTATGGAAGCAGGTGTAAGGGAGCTTGAGAGAAAGATCGCTAAGATCTGTCGTAAAACTGCAAGAATGATTATAAAGGATCCTGAAACTCAAATTCATGTAACTGCAAAAAATTTACATAATTTCCTCGGCACAGAAGAATACAGAGATTTTTCTCAGACAACCGGTAAGAAAGTAGGTGAAGTAAACGGACTTGCATGGACTATCGCCGGCGGTGCAGTTCTCAAAGTAGAATCTAACCTGATGAGTGGTAAAGGTAATCTTAACCTTACCGGTAAACTTGGTGATGTAATGAAAGAATCTGCTCAAGCTGCATTAAGCTATATCAAAACTTTTGCTGCTGATTATAATATTGATAATAAAATATTTGTTGATAATGATATACATATTCATTTCCCTGAGGGTGCAACTCCAAAAGATGGCCCTTCTGCAGGTAGTACGATCATTATTTCATTATTAAGTGCTATTAAGAATATTCCTGTAGATCAAAGTATAGGTATGACTGGTGAAATAACTATTCATGGTGAAGTACTTGCAATCGGTGGTTTGAAAACAAAACTTATGGCTGCAAAAAGATCTAAGATATCAACTGTATTTATTCCTAGTCAGAATATCAAAGACCTTGACGATATTGATAAGCAGATAAAGTCTGCACTGAAGATCATACCTGTATCACACATATCTGAAGTTATAAAATATATACTTGGAGAATTTAAATAATGGTTGAAAATTTCAAAGTCATTGATGAAGAAGCTTCATACAATAGTGATGATTTTAAAATAAAAGGTTCTGAATTTATCACAAGCGCATCTGATCGATCTGGATTTATAATTGATGAAAAAGAACAATTAGTTTTTGCAGGTAGGTCAAATGCCGGCAAATCTTCTTTGATAAACTCTCTACTGAACAGAAAGAAACTTGCAAAAACAAGTAATACTCCGGGAAAAACCAGATTAGTAAATTATTTTCTCATTAACGAGAATTTCTATTTTGTTGACCTACCCGGTTACGGTTACGCCTCTGTTCCTAAAACTGAGAGAGAAAAGTGGAGAAGATTAACCGAGAATTTCTTCGAAGGTAATGATAGACTTAGATTGGCATTTTCAATTGTGGATATAAGACACAAACCTACTGAAAATGATATGATGCTCATTGATACTTTTGATTTCTTCAATATACCTCAGATAGTCATCCTGAGTAAGAAGGATAAACTTTCAAATAACAAAGCATTTGTTCAGGTAAAGATGTTTAAGAAATTACTGGCAGACAAAAAATCGATCGTGGAAATTATCCCATACAGCTCTGTCAAACATTTTAATCGGGGAAAAGTTATTAAAATTATCGGTGAATATCTAACCGATATCGACCTAGAGGAGTATGATGATAGAGATCAATAAAAATCTTTGTGATAGATGTGGAACTTGTGTAGCGGTTTGTGAAACTGATTGTATTACTGTTTATGAAGCATACATTGAAATTGATAATAATAAATGTATTAGTTGTAAAAAATGTGTATGGATATGTCCTGTTGATGCTTTAACTTTAGTCACTGAGGAGAAATAGTTGAAGCAATTCTTACAGAAAGTTTTCAGGAAACTAGGCATACTTGAGTATGCTGATTATATTAAATTCATTCTAAGCTATTTTTCATTCTTATCAAGGAATCGAAACTTCAAGAAAAATAATCCAAACATAGTATTACCTCCGCATTATATGCTTTTTGAATCTTTTGGAAAAATGGATTATGCTTCTTACTTTGAAAAAGGAAAGGAAAGTGCTGATGATATTTTAGAGCTTCTGGAGAAACATCATTCTCTTGAAAATATTAATTTACTTGAGTGGGGATGCGGTCCTGTAAGAATATTACGCCACATACCTGAAATACTCTCAAGTAAAAGATCTCAGGTTTTTGGTTCGGATTATAATCCTGAAACAATTAAGTGGAATAAAAAATCATTCGACAACTTAAATTTTTCCAAGAACGATCTACTGCCTCCTCTTGAATATGATAATAACTTTTTTGATGTAATATTTTGTATCTCTGTTTTTACACATCTTGATGAAATAACAGAACTTAAATGGTTTAATGAGATCATCAGGGTTTTAAAACCGGGTGGGATATTCCTTTTATCAATTCATGGAGAATCGAGCAAGGATAGACTTAGTGAAGAAGAAAAAAAGATCTTTGATGAAAAAGGATGTGTTATCAGAAGTAATGTAACTGAGGGTAAACGCAGTTTTGTTTCTTATAATTCTGAGAAATTTATGCGTAAAACAATGCTCAAAGATGTTCAAATTTTAGAGTTCATTCCCGGAAAAACGAATGAGCAGGATATCTGGATCATAAAGAAATAATACGAAGCGGGAAGGCGTTGGAACCTTCCCTTACAAATATCCTCTGTGCTCTTTTAATCTTCTAAAGAGTGAACTAATAACCCCGATCTCAATTTTGGTTCGAACCAAGTTGACTTCGGAGGCATAACCTTACCAGCATCAGCGATATTCATCAATTCTTCAATAGAAGTTGGGTGCATAGCGAATGCAACTTGGAAATTTCCACCGTTAACAAGTCTTTCAAGTTCTTCAAGACCTCTGATACCACCGATAAAGTCAACATCGTTACTTGTTCTAGGATCCGTAATTCCAAAGAATGGATCTAGGATATTATTCTGAAGAACAGCAATATCCAATGAATTCACAGGATCACCTTTAATAATATATTCATCTCTGATAGTAAGTTTATACCATTCATTTTTATAGTACATCCCAACTCTGCTCTTACAGCAAGGCTTATACTTGTCAGCACCTTTCTTTTCAACTTCGTAAACTTTTTCAATTGCTGAGAACATTTCTTCTTCAGTATGACCGTTCAGGCTCTTAAGAACTCTGTTGTAATCCATGATCATAAGTTGTTCGTCTGGGAATAAAACTGATAAGAAATAATTATATTCTTCATTACCGGTGTGATTTGGATTAGCTTTTTTTCTTCTGCCGGCTACGATTGCAGCTGAAGCTGATCTGTGGTGACCATCTGCTACGTATAGATAATCAAGCTTTGCGAACTCATCTACAAGCTTATTGCTAAGCTCATCATTCTCAATTGTCCATACAGTGTGACCGATACCATCGGTTGCTACGAAATCATAAACAGGATCAACTTTAACTGCTTCTGCTACAAGATCATCAATAGACTTCTGAGCTCTATAAGTTAAGAATATAGGGCCGGCATTAACATTTGTTATATCAACGTGCTTAATTCTATCATTCTCTTTCACTTTTCTCGTATATTCGTGCTTCTTGATCACATCATCATCATAATCTTTAGCAGAACTACATCCAACAATACCATACTGTTCTTTACCATTCATAGTTTGACGGTAGATATAAAGCTTATCTCTGTCTTCTTTTTCCATAGTTCCTTCAGAGATCAACTTGTTCATATTATTCTTTGCTGTCTGATATACTTCATCTGAGTAAAGATCGATACCTACAGGAAGGTCAATTTCAGGTTTTACAACATGAAGAAATGAATATGTATTATCCTTTGTTAATTCTCTTGCTTCTTCACTGTTTAAAACATCGTAAGGGAAACTTGCAACTTTTTCTTCTAAACCTTTCTTAGGTCTGATAGCTTTGAATTTTCTTAAAACTGCCATGTTACACTCCGTTATATTTTTAAATTATTTTTGTTTTTAAGCACTGCAATTTATATTAGTTATTTTTTTCACTATAGGTGTGCAATATATTTTGAATTGAAGATTCAGTCAAGAATATTTTTTAGAGGAAAAATTTTATGATTTTTTCTTATGATAATAACGAATTCCAATATATATTTAATTAGTACAGACGTAGTACCACTACGTCTCATAATATCGAATTAAAAAACGCATTAAATAAAAAACAATTTCAGGATAATATAATGAAAAAAAAATCTAAAAAGAAAAAATTTATATGGCTGATCATAGTGTTAATTATTGTAGCTGTAATAATTAAAATTGCGACAAAGGAAAAAGAATTCACAACGATCGAATCAGAGAAAGTGAAGAAAAGAGTTATTGTAAAAACTATTTCAGCATCAGGTGTGGTTGAACCTATTAAAACTGTAAATATCTCATCTGAGATAGCTGCAAATATAAAAAGACTGTTAGTCAAAGAAGGTGATATTGTAATCAAGGGTGATCTACTAGTCGAACTTGACAGAAAAACTATTGAAGCAGAAGTAGCTCAGCAAAAAGCAGCTTTAGCTCAGCAGAAATATAACTCACAAATGGCGATGTCAAGATTAAAGCAAGCAAAAATAGACTACGAAAACAAAGTAAAACTAAAGAAAAATAATTTTCTTTCCGATACCGATTTTGAAAATGTAAAACTTAACCTCGAAATTGCAAAGACCAGCTATGAATCATCTTTGGAAAGTATCAAACTGCAGCAAGCCTACCTTGAGCAATCCAAAGATAAATTAAATAAAACAAATTTCTATGCACCGATGGATGGACTTGTATCAAAAATCTACAAAGAAGAAGGGGAAATGGTACTAGGCAGTCAATTCAATACTGATGTAGTCCTAAATATTGTAAATATTCAAGAGCTTCAAGTAAACATTGAAGTTGATGAAAATGATGTTGCTTTGATCTCGATCAACGATTCTGTGAAAGTTACTATCGATGCCTTACCTGATACGGTTTTTAAAGGACTCGTAACTGAGATAGGAAATTCTCCTGCATTCTTAGGTAGTGCGGAAAGGTCAGTTGCTTATAAAGTAATGGTCAAAATGCTTACGAAGGATTCAAGGATCAAGCCCGGTATGACTTCCTACACTGAAATTGTTACAGATGTTGTAAATGATGTTCTTTCTATTCCTATTCAGGCATTGGCACGGAGAAAAAAATCTGAACTAAATAAAAGTGATGACGATGAGGAAACGGTCGAAGATGAAGAGATCGAGGAAAAAGGTATCGTCTGGTCAAACGAAAGTGAATATGCAGATGTTGTGTTCAAATTGACATCAAATGGATCAGGAAATATTTACACAGTTGAAACGGCTCAGGTGAAAACAGGCATTGCAAATAACAGGTTCATTGAAATTACTGACGGACTTGAAGAGGATGATTTAATAGTGATTGGAAATTATAAGACTATCAGTAAAGTTCTTAAAGATGAAATGGAAGTTAAAGATACTTCAAACAAAGGTGAATAGATTATGGAAGAAAATTTAATTAAAATAGATAATATCAGAAAAACTTATACTCCCGGAAAAGAGAAAATTCATGCGTTAGATGGAATATCTTTAGATATCAAAAAGGGAGAATACATTGCTATCATGGGAGCTTCCGGTTCAGGGAAATCTACCTTGATGAATATTATAGGTTGCTTAGATGTTGCGACCAGCGGCAAATATCATCTTAATAATCATAATGTTGAAACTCTAAATGATAATGAACTTGCAAGAATTCGAAATAAAGAGATCGGATTTGTATTTCAGACATTTAACCTGCTTGCAAGATCCACAGCCATTCACAATGTTGAATTACCATTGATATACTCTAATGTATCTTCATCTCAGAGAAAAGAAAGAGCTATCTCCGCTTTGAAAAAAGTAGGTCTCGGTGATAGAATGATGCATAAACCTAATGAATTATCCGGTGGTCAGAAGCAGAGAGTAGCTGTAGCAAGAGCTTTGATTAATAATCCTTCCATAATTTTAGCTGACGAACCTACAGGAAATCTTGACTCTAAGACAAGTATCGAAATTATGAACCTTTTTAATGATCTTCATAAAGATGGAAATACTATCATAGTAGTAACACATGAACCTGATATTGCTGAATTTGCAAAAAGAGTGATCCATCTCAAAGATGGGAAGATCGAAAAAGACATAATCAATTCGTAATCGTTATTTAGAACAAGGGGTTTCAACCCCTTGCAGTGCAGGGGAATCATGTATTACATCTGGGAATCAATAAAAATATCCTTGAACATCATCAGAGAGAACAAGCTTAGATCTTTCTTAACTCTATTGGGAATAATGATCGGTGTGACAACTATTATTTTCGTTCATTCAGTACTTGTCGGTGCTGAGAAATTCATAGTTCAAGAATTATCCACAATGGGATCTAACACCCTATACATTTCAAAATATACGTGGATGACAGGTGATTGGAGAACCGAGAGAAAAAGAAAACCATTAACTGTTGAGCAAGCAAATTTCATCAGAGATAATTCTAAAAAAGTTGAACATGTCTCCCCTATTCTTTATTCATGGTGTCATGTTAAAAACAGATCGACCATGCTTACCTATATTTCTATGGTCGGTACTACAGAAAGTTATGAATATACATCCGATTCATCACCTGAGTCTGGTAGATTCTTCAATTCAACTGAGGCAGAGAGAGGATCAAATATTGTAATACTCGGTAGCCAGATTGCTGACCTTATGTTCGAAAATTTGGATCCAGTGGGTCAACATGTTAAATTGAATGGCAGGAAATTCTACATCATCGGTGTTTTAGAAAAAAAGGGTGAGATGTTCGGAAATAACATGGATGAAAAAGTTATTGTTCCTATATCTACGCTTAAGAAATATTTCGGATATAATCGTAGACATGGTGTTGATATAACGATCAAAGCTAAAGATCCAACCAAGATGAATGAAACTATTGATGATATTACTTCATTGCTCAGGGTAAGCAGAGGATTGAAGCCTGATGAGGATAATGACTTCAGTATTAATCAGATCAGTCAGATACTGGATTTTTTAAATAAGATCACAAGTTCTTTACAAATTTTACTCTTTGTTATCGGTTCACTTTCTCTGCTTGTTGGAGGAATAGGTATTATGAATATTATGCTTGTCTCGGTAACTCAGAGAACAAAAGAGATCGGTACCAGAAAGGCACTCGGAGCTACGAAGAACTTGATAAGAACACAATTCGTTATAGAATCAGTCATCCTTTGTTCTTTTGGTGGAATGGCAGGCATAGTAACAGGATTTTCTATCGCTGCTCTTATCAGTAGTTTTACGCCTTTACCTTATAGTATTTCAATGATCTCAATAATAATCGGTGTAGGCTTTTCAACATTGGTTGGTGTTGTCTTCGGTTATTATCCTGCAAATAAAGCTGCTAAACTTAATCCAATAAATGCACTAAGGTATGAATAATGATATTTGACCTGTTAAATATTGCTATCTCATCTATCTTCAAGAATAAAATGCGTTCATTTTTGACCATGCTTGGTATTATAATCGGTATTATGGTAATAATTCTTATGCAGGCAGCTATCGAAGGATTCAGAAGTGAGATACAAAAAGAGATCAGTAAATTAGGTGCTAACAGCTATATCATAACTAAGCGACCTACGATGTCAAATGACAATAATTGGAAGAAATACTGGAAAAGACCAAATATTACTTTTGGTTATGCTAAACAAATTGAAAATTCATGTGAAAATGTTGAGATCGTTATTCCTCTTTTGAGAAAGTGGGGACAGGAAGTTAAATCCGGTAATAAGAAAACTGAGCAAAAGGTTGTTGTCAACGGAGCAACTCAAAACTGGATAAAACTATCGGGTTTCAATATTGAGTCAGGCAGATATTTCAGTTCTACAGAGTTAAATGAGGGGATTGATAACATAATAATCGGCAAAAGTGTAAAAGATAAGCTCTTTGAATTTATTGATCCGATAGATCAGTATGTATTTATCAATGGGATTAGATTTAAGATCATAGGACTTTTCGCTGAAAAAGGTAAAAGTTTTGGGGAAGACAGGGATAATATTGTAGCTGTTTCTTCGTTTCATTTTCAAAGGATGTTCGGAAAGAAAAAAGATATCGATCTTCTTGTGGCAGCAAAGGATCAGGAATCTATACCTAAAGCTATAGATGAGACTATTATTGCTCTGAGAAGAATAAGGAATTTAAAACCCGATGATGAAAATGATTTTGAGATCACTACCAAAGATGATATAAATAATAAAATGAATAATATTATTGGGATAATTTACCTTGCGGCGTTGTCTATTGGTGGAATGTCACTTTTGGTTGGTAGTATCGGTGTTATGAATATTATGCTTGTTTCTATCACTGAAAGAACTAGGGAGATCGGTCTAAGAAGATCAGTGGGTGCTAATAGGAATAACATCATGGTACAATTTTTGATAGAAGCGGTTATCCTGAGTCTATTGGGTGGGATTATTGGAATTGGAACAGGTGTTGGAATTGCAAAACTTGTATCAACCTTTTCAAAGATATCTACTGTTGCTCCGCTTTGGACAATAATGACAGCTTTTTCTTTCTCTGTGTTGATCGGGCTTTTAGCAGGAATTTATCCTGCAATAAAAGCCGGAAAGCTGAATCCTATTGATGCGCTGAGGCATGAGTAGCTATTTTTACCAATTTATCGGATTATCACAAATATATTTTCGTATAGCATACAATTCTTTTTCATTTCGGATGATGTGATCATTAAACGACCGTTGCCATTTGAATGTAGTGTGGGAATTGATTTCATTTATGTTACGTGTAACATAATGTTTAAATGAACGAACCATTTCCGATAAACCATGTGTTTTATTTGCATTCGTAGGGGACGGTTTCTTACCGTCCCCTGTTTTAATCGGTTCAATGGGTGGTTTTGTGGAAAACATGGGTGGTTTTGTGGAAAACATGGGTGGTTTTGTTTTTTCAACAGGGGACGATAAGAAATCGTCCCCTACGGTATCGTTGTCAATTACGATTATGCAATGTATGTGGTTTGGCATTATAATGATTTCATCCAAAAAACATTGATCATAAAAATTTGGTAAATTGTTTAAACATTGTCGTGCTATTTTACCAAATTTATTTAATACCATTTTACCATTTTCAACAAATCCGAATCTATGTTCCATATCATCTACACATATTGTTACAAAATAATATCCATTCTGTG
>WTAK01000264.1 GCA_013139625.1 Candidatus Delongbacteria bacterium
AAATCTCTGAATAAATCCCTAAAAGAAAGCTTTTCCTGGGAAAAAGTTGAAAATAATCTCATACAATCTTCAAGAGCTCTTTCGTATATCCACTCCAAAGAAATTATTCACTATGATATAAAGCCTGACAATATCTTCATTGATGATTATGGTAGATTGAAGCTGATGGATTTCGGTTTTGCAGGGTCCAAGAACACGACAGAGATCAGGGGCACAATGCAATTTATTGCTCCAGAACTCATTTTAAAAAAAGACGTAACTCATCAGATTGATTTTTTCTCTCTTGGTGTAACATTTTACTATAGTATAACAGGCAAATTGCCTTTCAAAGGTAAAAACAAACAAGAGATCATTGGAAATTCAATACGTGGTAATTTTGTTCCGTTAAAGAAATTGAAGCCTGACACTCCGGATAAATTAGTCAGAGTAATAAATAAATTGATGGATCCTGATCCTAAGAAAAGGTATGATAATGCGGATGAAATAATTCTTGATCTGGTTGATGATCCCAAAAAGCGATCCTCTGTCTTATTTCTTTTTACAGGGCAAGGGATACGATCATATATATCATCAGGGAAGCTCATTGGAAGAACAGATGAACTAAAAGTACTAATGTCAAATTCTGCAAAAGTATTTCAAGAGCAGGTATTTTTTGACAATAAACCATTCTTTTTGATCGGAAGATATGGTAATGGAAAATCTTCTATTCTGAGAGAGTATAAGTATCTTATACAGCTTAATGAAAACATTGATTATTTTAATGCGAATTTTGTTCGAGGTGATGAAACAAAATACCAAGCATTTGAGATCATAATAGTCGAAATGTTCAGAGTTTATGAACTTAAGCATGAAGATTATCCTGATCTATCTTTTATCTTTGAGAATAAATCAGAGATCGAAGATTTTGATGATTCTTCTCAAGCTAGAATACAAAAAGTTAGAGAGATCGAAGCAATTACTGATTTTTTTGCGGATCTCTCAAAGCAGTATAAATTTGTACTTGAAGTTAAAGATTTTGGCAATGCGAATTCTTCATCAATAAATTTATTCGAAAATCTTACCAGGATAATGAGAAAATATCCTGAAAATGCAATGTCTTTTACAATTGTTACAACTGTACAAACTGAAAATTTGAAGTCATATCACAAGATCACGATAAAAAGGCTAAAGCCAAATATTCATCAATTGGACATAAATCCACTGAAAGTAGATGAAACAAGGGAATATGTTCAAAATTTACTTTTATATAATGATTATAATAAATTTCCAGAAGAGCTATTAAGCTTTGTCCACCGATTCACAGGAGGAGTGCCGTTTTACATAAACGAGCTATTCATATATTTATTCAGCAATAATTATTTGTCAAGATCGAAATCGAAATGGGTAATCAATCCTGCATTTATGACTGAATTAAATATTGGTTTAAGAGATATTACATATAAAAACTTTAAGAAATTTTCAAACATTGAACAAGCGATAATAAAAGAATTAAAAATTTTAGAAAGACCTACTCCTTTTAAGTATATGAATATTGTATCAAAAGTTGCAATGGTCGATAAAAAGATATTGATAAAATTTCTTCATAAGTTATCTGACAGTGAAGTAATTGAGAAGATAAAATACCACGATGGTTTTAGGTACTATATAACTAAGAAATTATTTTTAGATTCGGTTGTTAAAGATTTTTCAAAAGAACAATATGCGCGATGGAATAATAAAACAGCTTCAATACTAGAAAAAGAGTATGGTATTAACAACGAAACTATTTATGCTTTAACAGATTATTATTACAGAAGTCATCAAAAAGATAAAGCAAAAGAAATGCTTAAGATTGCTATTAGCAAATCATCAGAAGAGAATAACCTGGAATTTGCTGTAACCAACCTTAAAAGATATCTAGCAATTGAAACTGACCCTAAAAATAAAATAAATATATTTATATCTATAATCCATCACTTGTCTACTTTAGGAGATTTCAATAAAGTCTTGGACCAAATAGTGAAATTTGAAGGGGAAGATCATAAGCTTACTTTAATTAATAAGCTCAATATTACCTTAATAAAATTTGATGCTGCTTTTAAGGCGGGACGTTATAATTATCTTGATGAAACAAGAAATTGGTTATTTGATTTTAAACTTAAAGGTAAAATTGCAAAAGAGATAAAAGCTTCATACTTCACCTGGCTTGGAGATTTTCATAAAAATGATGGAAATTTAAATAAAGCATTAAAGTTTTATAAAAAAGCATTTAATTATCATAAATCGGCAAAACGTGAACTTTTAAAATCAAAAGTAATGCTTAAAATAGCTAAGATTTTAATACTAAAAGGCTACACCAAGCTTTTACGGGACCAGATATTAGAAGTTTTAGAAATTTTTAAGAAATATAATGAAATAGATCTGATCTTGGAAACTTATTACACGCTTGGAGATTACTATAGGCAAATTAATGATTTTGAGAATTCTTTAACTTCGTATAATGACTGCAATAACTTAGCAAAAGAACAAAACAATATAGTTCACGAAGTCAAATCTTCTCATAAATTAGCAGAATTTAAAATAGAATCACTGCAATACCCAGATGCTCTTTCATTGATCAATTGTGGTGTTGAAAAGCCGGAAGATATAAATATCGTAGATCTTACCGGAGATATTTACTATTATCGCTCAATTGTTAATTACCAGCTTGGAAAACTTAATGATGCTTATGAAGATATAAACAGATGTATTAATGTTAGAGATTTGCTCAAAAGAAAGGTAAAATTAGGGGAAGCTTATATTCAAAAAGGAAAGATATCGATCCGTCAGTGCAAATTTGTGGAAGCAAAAAAAATACTAGACATACTTAATAATAATTTTATTACCAAGGAAAATAAAAAATTCATGGTAAAGCACTACATCTTGGAATCGTTGGCCTATATCGGGGAAAATAAGAATAAAAAAGCTTTAAATCTACTTACAAAATCAATTAAGGTAATAGATAAGATCGGAAATCTACCGGAACGAATATCAATAAATGTACTTCTTGCAATTATATATGATAAATTAGGAGATTTTAACAATACGTTGGGAACGATCGGGAGTGCATATGCTCTTTTCATTCAAAATAAAGATCTTTTACTATCAAACAGAATGCTAAACCTTAAATTGATGACATTCTACAATAAAGCAAAAGCTTATGCAGGGGCACATGAAGACGGTATTCGTGAAATGTCAGGTATAATTCAGATGATCGGTAATTATAAAATTCCTTTTTATAAAGCTACAGTAAATTACAATCTTGGAAATATCTATTATGATACGAATGAGACTTATCGTGCCGTTGCATGTTATAAGGTTGCAGTTAGAGAGTATGAAAAACTATCACTAAATTATCCTGAACTCAAAAAAATGAATAAAATAATTCAGAAAGAAGAAGGTTAAAATTAAACATGACCTTTGATGAAATATTTAAAAAGAGAATAGATCGTCTTATAAGATCGATAATTTCAAAAGAAATAATTGATGTATTTATTAGACTATTTTTTATTTTATTAGCTTCCCTATTAATGCTTTCAGTCATTGAATTCTCATATAATATGAATAGGGCTTATCGTACTGCTATTATGGTGATATATATGGTTGCTGCGGTGATTTTCAGTATCAAAATCATTACCAAGTTCTTTCATAATAATCTTCAATATTTTTATAATGATCGTACTAAATATATTTCGTTAGACCATTTATATCCCAATCTAGAATTTTTATTTTTCTATGACTTGCTGAAAGTAAGAGATAATTTAAAAAGTAAAGATCATTCAGTAATTGACAGTGCGATTAGTCTGAATGCGAGTAAGTTTAACCCTTATAATTTGCCAAAAACATTCAAAAATCGTTACATTCTTAAACACATTGTTTTGCCTGTTATTCTCATTGTATTTATGATATTACCGTATAAGCATTTTCCGATAAAGGATTCGCTTTTCAGGCTTATAAATTTTAATACGGAATTTGAAAATTATTCTACACATAAGTTATTTCTAACAAATAGAAATTTTACAATTATTCAAGGCAATGAAACAATTTTATCGTGTGAAATTTCAGGCATATTTCCTGATCGGGTTCACATACATAAAAGACCTGTAACTTCTGAAATTTTTTCTTCAGTAAGTGCTTCACTAATTGATTCGGCAGCAATATATAACGATAAACCTTCTCAGGATTTTTATTATTATTTCAGATCTGAAGAAACCCATTCCGATACAGGTTTTGTAAAAGTTTTGAAAAGACCTGAGATAAATAATTTTAAGACTAGGGTTGATTTCCCTTCATACACAAAACTAAAAAGTGAATATTACCAAGATTTTATTGGATCAATTACAGTTCTGAAAGGGAGCAATTTAACATTTGATATTGAGCCATCAAATGAGTTAGATTCGTTGAAAATATTTCAAAAAGACGGATTAGGATATCATTCAAAAAAACTAAAAAAGAACAAAATTTCTTTCAAATTTACTACGAGGATGCACAAAGATACGGAGTTTTATTTTAAACTATATTACTCAGTTGATTCTTTGCTGATATCGAACAATGATCCAATTATTTACAAGGTAAATATCTTAAATGATAGCTATCCTATAGTGAATTTAATACTTCCGGAGGACAATTTTCAGCTGGGCGAAAATTTAGAATTTCCTATATTTGCTACTGCATTTGATGATTTTTCAATTAAAAATATTGTTCTATATTCTAGAAAAATACCTGCTTTTTCTACATTTAGCTCTAAAAGTAATTCTAAATTTCTATCGGAAGAAATATTATTCGAGCAAAAATCTGATGGAGTATGTGTTGTTAATACCTTGAAAATAATCAAAGAGCTTAATCTTCTGCCTGATGATAAAGTAGAGATATTTATTAGAGCTTACGATAATGATAATGTGTCAGGACCAAAGTTTACTGATTCTAAGCATCTATTTTTAATAGTTCCTTCGTTAGAACAACTTTTCGAAGAAACTGCCACCAACTATGAATCTCAAAATAAAGCTATAGAATCTGAAATACTACGCAATAGTAAAATAAGAGAAGATATTGAGAAATTAACGCAAAAATTAAGAAAAGAAAACATCGTTGAGTTGCAGGATCATAAGGAATTGACTAAAATCGCCGACCAACAAAATAAGATGCTTGATAACATAAAAGACGTTGAGCAGCAAATACAAAAGAATATTGATCTTCTTGATAAAAATACAATGCTCAGCACAGAAACAATGAAAAAGTACAAAGAACTACAGAAAATGGTAGGCGAGTTGTTAACGAAAGACATGAGAGAAAAACTTGAAAAGCTTTCGGAATTATCACAAAATACTGAACTTGATAAGAATGAAATGAATGAACTTCTAGATGGTTTTGAAGAACAGCAGGAAGAATTTCAAAAGGGGCTTGATAAAACTTTAGAGATATTGAAGCAAATAAAGCAAGAATATCAATTGGATAAATTAATAAAATTATCTGAAGAAATGATCAAAGATCAAAACATCATCAATGACCAAATACCTGAATTGTTATACAATGAGAAGCAATTGATCAAAAAAGAGGAAAAAATTGAAGATTCATTTAATTTATTAAAAAATGAGGTAAAATCTCTAAAAAATGAGATGAAAGATAGTAATGTAAAGCAAGAACTTGAAAACTTAGTTAATGAAATTAGCTCAGAAAAGATTCCTAACGAATTTGCAGATATGAAAAAAAATCTAAATATTTCAGATAAGGAAAAAGCCGGCAAATCAGGAGAAGATCTGAGAAATAATTTTCTTGGTATAAAAAACTCTCTTACTGAGATCAAAGATAAAATTGTCCAAGAAAAGAAAGATGAGATAAGCGAGGAATTAGATATTATAATCTCTGAATTGATATTTATTTCGGACGAAATAGAGAAACTAAAGAATTTTTCAAATAAATTAGCCTATAATTCTAGTCATGCGGTAGAACTTATCAAAGATAATGCTGAAATAGAAAAATTATTTAATGATATAAATCCGAAGATTTTCTCTGTAGCAAAGAAAACTTTTTTCATTGATAATCAAGTTATCGCAAAAGTGGGAAGAATACTTGAGCAATTTGACACCATTTCAAGGATCTTGGAAAGCCGTCATTTCTCTGTTTCAACAGATAGGCATAAATACATAATGGGGAATGTGAATCAGCTCATTATACTCTTGGACAAAGCCAAAGATGAAATGAATAATTCAAAGTCTGCTTCGGGTTTAGAAGAAATGTTGAAGAAAATGGAAGAAATGGCAGCTATGCAAGCCGCTCTAAACTCAGAAAGTCAAAGTGCTATGAGTGGAGGAGAGCAATCAGGGCAAAGTTCTATATCTAAAATGCAGGAGATGATGAATAAATTGGCCCAGGAGCAATCGCAATTAGCTGAAGCTTTATCTCAAATGCAATCTGATATGGGTATGCCACAAAGTGGTTCAGAAGGTAACCCAG